>JAPPDN010000279.1 GCA_028824575.1 Candidatus Poribacteria bacterium
CTGACCCACTATCTGTTTAGGTCCCTCAGGTAGTTCAGGTCGCGGCATCCCGTTTGCCAATATCTCATGCCCTTCCTTTTTAAAATAATCGGCGAAGAAACTGTGTGATTTCGGCCAGACGGTGAAATTGCCGCTATATGGCTCCGGTACATCCGCAAGGTAGACAACCGCAAGGGCAGTAAAACCACGCCGATAAACGCCTTTTTCCATACCATTTGTGCCACTTCCCAACCCATCAAGATGTCCACGCGGTTCGTTCGGATCTGTCCGCAACGGACCCGGAAACCGGAGCGCAATCTGTGCAGAACCCGGTATCTGGACATTCCCTTCACCCATCAACGACTCAGCAATTTGACGGATAGGTGTCTTGCCGAAAAGATCTACGAGTTCGGGAGCATTGCGAATCTCGTTGCAATAGGACTGTGCCCGAAATCGTTCTAAGTCCCCTTCGTGCATGCCAACCGCGCCGATGGAGTGATTTATCGCCTTTCGCGCCGCATCCACCATCAGTCTTGGCACAACACCAGGAACAGAGATATAGCCATTTTCATAAAAATCTAACTTCTGTTTACGAGTGAGCATATTTTGTTGTCTCCCTACTTTTTACTGGCGGAGTTTCTATCATCGAGATGTCCTGCGAACCTATACGGAAACTTGTCCAGAAAGGATTCTTGATTTAGACTCTCGTTAACACAAAAAGTTTAACAGGATTTACGGGTCGCGGAGACCAGTAACAACCTCGAAAAAAATTTCGATTAATGAGTGAGGGTATAAACAACAGCATTGATACCCATCTTCAGTGCCATATCCGAATACTCACGCGGGTAGTAGTCCTCAGCGGCGTGTTCCCATGCATCGCCAAGATCGGAATTAAAGTTGATCATCATCATCAACCGACCATAGTCATCATAGACACCACGGCAGTATGCCGGCCGCCCATCGTGTCGTTCGTAGGTGCGACCATTAAAGAGCGAACGGAGTCCAGGGATTTGGATCAACTTGTCAATTTTAAAAAAGCAGCGGAAAATTGGATGTGAAACAGGGATGTCCACCGGCTCACGATCTGGGAAAATTTTTTTCAACTCGGCATAAAACCATTTCCATTCACGTTCGCCGTGAAAATCATCAATCAAGATAAACCCACCGCGTAAGAGATATTCGCGTAAATTTTCTGCCTCGCTTGTGCTTAACCTGAGGCTACCGACTTCAAGCATATACGCGAAAGGGTATTCAAATAACTCTAACGCACCGACCTCAATAATCTTTTCACGGGGCGCGACCGAAATGTTCGTCTGTTTACTAAGCTGCCAGATAAAGTTCCGATCCGAGGCTGGCCAATCCACCTTCCAACTACTGAGTCGTGTGAGTTGTCCGTTATATTTTAGTCGGACAAAGGTGAATAGGTCACTATCGTCTTCTCCATCCAAGAATTCAGTAGGAACAGACAGTATGACGATAAGCGTTAGCAATGGAATGATTCGCATGATTGCTTGCTCCAAACAGAAACAACCTTAATGCGTCAGTGAATAAACAACGGCGTTAATGCCAAGTTTGAACGCCATATCAGAGCACTCACGCGGGTAGAAGCTCTCAGCAGCATGTTCCCAGCCATCTCCGAGATCGGAATTGAAGTTAATCATCATCATCAACCGACCATAGTCATCATAAACACCGAGACACTGTGCGGGGAAACCGTCGCGCTTTTCATAAGTCCTTCCCCTCCTGGCCGCACCAGCACCCGGAATCTGCATCAGTTTGTCAATTTTAAAGAAGCAGTGAAAAAGTGGATGCGAAATCGGGATGTCTTTCGGTTCACGTTTCGGGAAGATTTTCTTCAATTGCTTATAAAACTGTTTCCATTGCCTACCACCATGGAAATCATCTACCAAGATAAAACCACCACGCAAAAGATATTCGCGCACATTCTCTGCTTCTTCAGATGTGAGGCGCAATCGACTCACCTCCAGCATATAAGCAAACGGGTATTTAAAGAGTTCTTTAGAGCGGATGTCAACGATTTTCTCTTTTGGCGAAACTTCGATATTCGTATGTTCGCGGAGCTGGAGAATAAAATTTCGATCCGAAGCGGGCCAGTCTATATCCCATATACTCCGGTGCCCGCGGTATTTCAAGCGGACGAAAGTGAATGTATCCGTATCCTCCTGTGAATTCATAGAAGCAGTCGGCACGGACATCATAACAGAGATGACTAATATTTGGAGAGCTCGCATATTCTTCTACTTTGAAAGGCACCGGAATCCGAGAACACACATGAAGACGTTCACTCGACTTAAAAACTGCGATACCAAGCAGTCGTAATTTGAACACCAAGACCAGATTCAAGGGCTTTTGCAATGTTAACCCTAAAAAAAGAATCGTCGCGTTCAGAGTGTAAACTCGGAACGTTAACTACAACAGCAGAGTCGTCTTGACCAAATTGTAAACCGATGCCAACACTTGCTTTCGGATTAAAAGTATACCCATCGTCGGATACATTCCAGACTTGTCCCTCGTCAAGAAAAGCGACAAGAAACGCATTTTTGAAAAAACCCCAACGCAATAGATTCGACAACTTGTAGTGATATTCAATATTGAGAAGAACTCGGCTGTC
>JAPPDN010000159.1 GCA_028824575.1 Candidatus Poribacteria bacterium
CCCTGATGATGCTAATTTGCTCTATTACGCAGGGCCTCTCACCGACCGTGTGTGGGTAATTCATCGTGATGGCAGTCGGAATCGTCGTCTCTACGCACGGAATGTCGAAAAGAATGAGTGGATTACACACGAAACATGGATTCCGGGAACGCGAGAACTCGCTTTTGTCGATTGGCCCCGAGGCGTCAGGTGTATCAATGTTGACACGGGAGCAGAACGACAAGTGACGACCTTCAACGCTTGGCACGCGATTAGCAATCCCGCTGGCACACGTATGGTCGCCGATACGAACTTCCCTGACATCGGTATCCAGATTTTCGATGTGCTTGATGGTCTCGGCGAACCGCAGACCTTATGTTACCCGGGTGCTTCGTCTCTCGGTGAACATTGGAACGGACCCTTCCCTTATGCAAAGGGTCCTGTTCAGGTGTATGCCCCTCAACATACACATCCGCATCCATCTTTCAGTCCGGACGGACAACATGTCGTATTCACATCCGATCGAAGCGGGTTTGCCCAAATTTATGAGGCAACTATCGATAACACGTAAACAGGACTTTGGAAACCTTGATAGCAAAGAAACATTATTAAAATGAAAACTGGGTATAGGAGCAATCATGTACTACCGTTTTGAAGATAGCAAAGAAACATTATTAAAATGAAAACTCTCTTTTACTGAAAACTGAAAACCGATAACTGATAACTCACAAAAAAGGAGAAAAAAAATGCCAGTCGTCGTCCCGCGCCTCATTGTTGAAATATTCCAACATACAAACTTCCGAGGCAGGATGGGGTATGTTGTGGAACCCGTTCCATTTACGGCACACATCGGATTTCAAGACAATATCTCTTCGCTTCGTGTTTATAAGGGACCAAATTTCTCATCAAATCCGAACTATAAGGTAATCCTTCACCAACATCGTGACTTCCGCGGTAAAAGGTTGGCACTCGGTCCCGGGTTTTATCCGAACCTGCATGATACGGCTTTCAACTTCGCGGACAGAATTTCCTCAATCAATTTCGGGTCATCGTTAGATGTCGCTGGCCCTGAGTGGGGTACGATCCCACTGATTGTTGACTGTTATGAGCACGTCGAGTTCCGCGGCAAAAAAATCACTATCCTCCGTGACATTGCTAACCTGCGGGATCCGCAAGGTGGCACATGGTTTGAAGACAGAATTTCATCGATCCGTATCTTTAAAGGACCCGATTTCCCACGGGACGGCGCGGAGGTCGTTTTTTACGAACACCCGGAGTTTGAGGGTGCCAGCATACCGATCCGTATGGAACCGAGTGAATATAAAAAAGAGTTGCCGAACCTCCATCTACTCCCTCAAAACTTCGGAGATTCTATCTCCGCCATCAAGATTGAGGGCTGGGCATCCTCTGGTGAGTTCACTGAACTCGTGTTTGAAGATGAGTTTATTGGCAACCGTATGCGTCCAGAGTGGCGATGGGAAGACCCGCAAGGCGGAGGGGCGTGGGCAGAACGGCAAGGCTACCTGGAAATGCGGACTGACCCCGGGCAAGACCTTTGGCACGGAAATGGGAGTGGTGGTGATATGAGCGCACCACGCCTCCTTATGAGAGTGCCTGGAGACTTTGCCATCGAAACGCGTATGCGAATTACACCCCAACTCAGAGAACACGGCGGTTTATTGGTTTGGAAAAACGCTAACCGATTCCTACGGCTTGAGAAAACCTCAGGACCGCACGCCTTCAGAGGCGATGTCCGATTTGAACGGCACGTTGGACGTTCTTTTAATCTACGCGGGCGCGGTGCCGGACTTAGAAACGTCCGAGAATTGTTCCTACGTTTGGAACGTCGAGGGAATCAATTCTCATCTTTCGCGAGTGCAGATGGTATCCAGTGGAAAAGCTGCGGGCAAACCAACGTCGGTATGGGGGAAGCAACGGATGTCGGCTTACATGCACTGTGTCCCGGAAACATTCCACCAACCTTAACCCGTTTCGACTATTTCCGAGTCTTCAAGCGGAGAAGCGAAGTCGCCGAATACCGTCCCGTTATTGCCGAACAGACCGGTCAGATGTCTGATGAAGAGCGCGAACGGCGAGACGCTGACAGACGTGAGCGTGCCATGCGCGACATGTTTTAAGACCTGACCACGCTTCTTTTGCTGTCGTGTGATGTGCTTGTGTGTTGTATCATTGTGAATTGAAGTTGTAATAGGAAACTGGCGGTTTCCATCCTCGGTTTCCTTACACCATGTTATCAGATACAAGGGGGACATTATGTACGTGAAAAAGAGCGTCCATTCCGAGCAAAGATATTTTGTGAAAAACCCTCAATTTCTCACAATAATCCTTATCCTGCTTGTGATGCAAGTGTGGAGTGCACAACCTGTTAACGCACTCGTCGGGGCAGTTGAAAACGGCTTGGTTGCCTACTGGTCCTTTAACAAGGATACAGTAAAGATTAAAACAGAGGCAACAGATGTTTTGTCAGGACTTGTTGCAGCCGTACACGGTGATCCTGAACTCGCCCCCGCCTCCGATTGCAAGGTCGGCGAGTGTATTCTTTTTGATGGCAGTGTTGACCGCTTCCTCGTCGAAGATTCAAAACCGCCAAAAATTGACCGAGATTG
>JAPPDN010000095.1 GCA_028824575.1 Candidatus Poribacteria bacterium
CATGTGGGCCTTGGCGAGAGGTGATATTCGTGAGGGTTATTGAATCTTCCGATTTTGCCTTTTTGTCGTCGCCTTCAATGATACCGATGATTTCGCGTCCGTCTTTGAGATGAACGACGTTCATGCTATCCCAGAGTTGCTCACCTTTCGGGAGTTTGGTAGCGTCAATCATAATGCAATCGACCGGACAAATCATTTCACACTTTTTGCATCCGATACAATCTTCCGTACGATTATAAAGCTGCCCACGATACCCTTTCGGAATCTCTCGGACGTTCTGCTTCTTTTCATAGTCGTGTTCGTACGGGTATTGATGTGTGACGTTCGGTTCAAAGAATTGCTTGATTGTCACCCGCATACCGACGAGTACAGTGTAAACGCCTCTGTAGATGTTTCGTATGTATTTCTCCATTTTAGATGTTCCCTCCAACAGTTAGCCCTAACTCGGTTGTGGTGCTGGCTTTTGTGTCATCACGCGTCCGGCGATGGTTTACGCGACGATGAGTCCGGTATAAATAATCGCGCAGCTGATAATGATGCTAATCAAAGTATCCTCTGGGAAGATAAGCCCCCAAATACCGGTGCCTAAGATGTTAAAGAAGGCGATCGGGATGAAATACTTCCAACAGAGATTCATCAGTTGATCTACGCGCAGGCGCGGCAGTGTCCATCGCAACCACATCATCAAGAAAACGAGCGCGAGGGTTTTGATAACGAAACCGGGTAGCCCGCCGAGGATATCGAATCCGGGTAAGGCACCTTCCCAACCGCCGAGGAAGAGCGTTACGGCGATTGCGCTCACAGCGAACATATTCGCATATTCAGCGATGAAGAAGAGTGCGAACCGCATTCCGCTATACTCGGTGTGAAAACCTGCGACAATTTCAGATTCGGCTTCGGGCAAATCAAACGGTGTCCGGTTTACCTCGGCAATAGCGGATATGAAAAAGATAAAGAATGCGATAAAGGTAAACGGTGTTCGGAAGATGAGCCAGCTGAAAACGCCGTTAGATTGGCTGTCTACGATATCCACCATGCTCAAACTTCCCACGAGCATGACGACTGTCAGGATAGAGAGACCGAGCGGAATTTCGTAACTAACAATTTGCGCGGCGGAACGTAAAGAGCCCAACAACGACCATTTGCTGTTTGATGACCAACCTGCCATAATCACGCCCATGACAATCACAGAGGAGATCGCCATGATATAAAAGATTCCGATATTAAAAGGGCTCACCAAGATGTTTTGACCGAACGGGATAGCGGCAAAAACAGCGAAAGAACAGGCGAAAATGATATAAGGTGCAATCAGAAAAAGAAGTTTATCACCTTGTGGTGGGATAAAGTCCTCTTTGAAGATGAGTTTTATACCGTCGGCTAACGTTTGAAGTGTACCCCACGGTCCAACACGCATGGGACCTGTCCGATTCTGAAAACGGGCGGCGACTTTTCGCTCTGCAAGCACCAGAACTAACGGAAGTAACGGAACAACTGCGACAAAAATGCCTGCACATGCAAACATGACGAGAACTGTGCCTAACTCTACAGGGAAGTGTGCAGCGACTGCTTCAGGAAGTCGTGGGATTAAAACATTCTGTATAAATTCCTCTGCCCAATTGAGTTTTTCTTGTAAGTTTATATTGGGAAAGAAACCTTCAAACATGTTGAAATCTGTGCTTGCAGACATCACCCTAAAATCCGCCATCTAATCTCCTTATCGGGCGAGCAAAAATTTGCCAATATCTAAAACCCAACTCACGGTCGCTATGCCTCCTGCTAACAGGAGGGACCATCGCAAAAATCTGTTATCAGGCAGCAATTTCGGCAAGTGTGAAAACACCTGTTGCCCCGGTTCAGAGCGATGCACTACATAGAGTAGACACAAGGAACCGATAAGAACTAAGCCCGTTATTGCAGATATAATTTCAAAGTCAGTTAAAACGTCTATCAATAGGCAGCCCCAAAGCATTAAACCAATCGACCAGACTAAGACATTTACCTGCTTCTGGGTTGTAATTTTCATCGATCAACTTCTCCCATCACAATATCAATGCTACCGATAATTGCGATAATATCTGCTACCATCAAACCTCGACTGAGTTCTTGTAGTGCGCTGAGCGCACTAAAGCAAGGTGAGCGTCCTTTGAGACGCACTGGCTTCGGTGTGCCGTCGCTGACAATGTAGAATCCAAGTTCACCGCGCGGGGCTTCACTACGGAAATAGATTTCACCTTTAGGTGGACGGACGGCTTTCAAATCTGCCATCACGGGGCCATCAGGCAGCCCTTCCGCTAAAATCTGCCGTACGATCCGGACAGACTGTTTCATTTCGTCCATACGTATTTTGTATCGGCTCCAGCAATCACCAACAACGGCACCCAGTTCTGGAACATCCACTGCCACAGGTACGTCGAATTCAAACCTGTCGTAGATAGAATAAGGTTCATCTCGCCTGAGGTCCCAGTCCACACCGGATCCGCGGAGATTAGGACCGGTCGCACCGTAGCTCAATGCCATATCAGCGGACATGATAGCAACGCGTGTCGTACTTTCCGCGAAGATACTGTTTTTTGTCAGGAGATCGCGCTCCTCGTCA
>JAPPDN010000972.1 GCA_028824575.1 Candidatus Poribacteria bacterium
TGCCATTCCTATGAAGCGTATCAATATTAGGTGTCCGAAGATACGGGTTTCCGTATGCCGAGATCGCATCCCACGAGTGCTGGTCGGTGTTGATAAAGAGAATATTCGGACGTTCGCTCACGTATTCCCTCCTATCTTCTCTTTCAGCACCAACGTCTCGAAAAAGGTCGAAGCGATGGCGATGTTCCCGTCCGCATCAAGCCACCAATACGCAGGCAAAAGTCCAGCACCGTAAAGGTAATAACCGTCCAATGGAAAAGGAATCTGTATCGACTCAAGGAAACCGAACCTGCTTTTTAGTCTAAGCTGCTCCAAGTCTTCAAGCAGTGCGAGTTCCACGCCGTTGCCTGACGCTCGGATTGTATCCGCAAGTGCGGGAATTACGTCGAAAAGTGCCCAATTGCACGTCAGTTTGGCAGGTGTGTCCACTGTGCCAACAACGATCTCAGTTCCGCTAACGCGAAGCCGTACCTCCGAATCTTCAACAAGATACCCTTCACACGTCACTTTGGAATATTCATCGTTGCCACTATTTCGGGCATCAACGCGCCAACTGCCTGTGAGCGGCCGATAGTGTTCATCACTACAGCGGAATTGCATCCGTAGATTCTCGCCGCTTGTTGTATTCTCATATTGGACAGAATAGTTCCACGGACCGTCCTGCTTGCTGCGTTCAAGGATAACTGTCCCGATGCTCAGTGTCTCCTTAGCATCTCCTCCGGCATAACCGCGCCAATAGTTCGGCAGAATATTATAGATATGCGTGATAGCCTGCCCTGTTCGCGTGTCCCGCGCAGCGGTATCCTTGTAACACCCATCAAGTGTTCCAATCAATTCCTGTGCAAATTGGGGGTTTTGCGCACCATAATTGTAGTCAAACGACCAGTGATGCTCACTGTTATTATTCATGTGCGTATTCTGGGGGGTTTACCGGATGCGGCGTCGTGCGCATAACGCGTCGTTTCGGGCAAACGATAGCCTCGACAACATGCCAACACCCACACACGTGCTGAATCCAAGGAGATTCGGTGCCCTATAGATACATACACCACCCGAACGTTCGCGCGCGTGCGGATTGCAGCACCGATTACCTCTTCTTTGTCTGTAAGGTACGTGTAAGCACCTTGTTCCGAGCCAGGTTCTTCGTATCGTCCCCAGAGCCGAGATTTTGCACAACCGATCGTCGGTTTATCCAAGATCAGCCCCAAGTGCGATGCGAGTCCAAATCGCCTCGGGTGTGCAATGCCCTGCCCGTCTACGATGACCAGATCGGGTTCTGTTTGCAACGCCGCAAACGCTGTTAGCAGCGGTGGGATTTCCCGAAAGGACAACAACCCCGGTATATAAGGAAAACGAACAGGGCTCTCTGTAACCACGCTATCTACCACCTGCAGTTCGGGAAAGCTGAGGACTACCACGGATGCGAGTGCGGTGTCCTTTTTCAACCCGATGTCTACCCCAGCAACGGTGTTGATTGTCCCAAACCGGTCTGTTTGAACCACCTGAGAGCGGAGTTCGTTTTGGAACTGCCGCGCTTCTTCAGGTGTAACATCCCACGAATGGAGGGCGCGATATTTCATAGCTGCCGCTGTTCGTTTTCGATGTAAACGTCATTTTGTGTTATAATATTTTAGGATCCAAGACACGGTGGCGACCCTCCGCCGGATGCTCCATAACATTATAACATAAAAATTTTCAATTGTCAAGCCGTTTCAACGTAGTCTACACGTAGAAACGCCTACTTTTCCGGTGTCGTTTCTTTGACTTCAACGGCACCAGGTTTAGTGATATGCCGGATGCCCGCGAAAAAAGCGGAAAGAATTAAATAGCCGCCACCAATACCGATGAGGGCACCTAAACTGCCTATAATAATTTCTACTCCGTTGAACATCGTCTATTCTCCCCAACATAAGATTTATATTACAGCCCTATGTGAGCCTATTGACGTTTTTCAGGTTTTATCCCAACCTGTTAGCAGAATTATTGCAATATACGAAACCATCTATTAATCGGTTACAGATTTATTTTTTAAATTTTTCCTGACTAACAACAGAATTAGTAGGAATTAACATGAATCACGCTGCAGAAGTAGCAAGAATCATGCCAACGCAGAATGCCAAAATGGAGGGATAAAAGTTGGGAAAGTGTGTGTTACTTGACACAATTCGGCTGGAGGTTTGGCAGAAATGTATTAAAATGGAAACACATTGATATGATTTTACCCGATGTGTGCTTTTTCATTGTCAGCGCGGCATACGTCAAGCATCGTGAGGATACTTGGTGGTACAAGGTGTTCAATCGCTTCGCCGCGCGCTAACAATTCACGTACCTCTGTTGAGGACATCTAGGCATAAACATCTGGCAACAGAAGGCTTGAAACGTAAGCAGCATACTGGCGAATCTCTGATTGTGCCATAAAGGACGCTATTGTCTGAATATCCGCCTCCGCACGGTTCGCAACGATGAAGCGCGCCGACACAAATAATTCTTGCAATTCGGCGTGAAAATCGGTGTAGTATTTTGTGTCAAAGATCCTGACGAGGGTATCGTACCCGACAATAAAATGGAATTCAGTGTCCGGTGGGAATATAGA
>JAPPDN010000291.1 GCA_028824575.1 Candidatus Poribacteria bacterium
TGCTTTCTGTCGGCAGATTTGTTCTCAAGGGGCCGATGGGGCGTGGCACTGCCGGGATCATGGGTAGGACAGCTGTCATCCAAGTCGGTGGTGTTGAGGTTATCTTGACGGAGAGGCGGATTCAACCTTACGATGCTGAGGTGCTTCGGAGTGTTGGAATTGAACCGCAGACGCGCAAACTCATTGCCCTCAAATCTGCTGTACATTTCCGAGCGGATTACACACCCATCGCACATCAGATTTTGGAAGTGGATACCCCCGGTGTTCATAGTCCAAATCTCTTCACCTACGATTACCAGAAGTTAAGATGTCCGGTCTATCCACTGGATTCAACTGTCTCTTATGGTAAATCCGAGTCAACTTAAAAGGATAGAAATGTGGTAGAAAAACGCGTCACTGGGAACTATGAAATGAGTCTGGTGTTGACCGGAGAATCGGGCACTAAGGAGAGTAAAGTCTTTTTCTCTGGAGACACAGCATTAGGGAAAAGGGCGTACCTTGCGATCTCTGTGGATGGATTTAAGGTTGTTCGAGAAACCCGTACGAACACGCGAATCTGGAAGACATATAATAACCTTGGAACGCCACCGTGGAACGTCAGGATTCTGAAGAAGGGCAATTTTTTCAGGTTCTGGGTCAACGGGATAACTGGTTGGATTCGGGGTCCGTTGGGTGAATGGGAAAACGTTTACGAACCGATGGATAACTCTCTTGGTGTTGAAACGCCAGCAGGCATCATTCTTCAATCGTGGACAGTGACAATCCTTCCGTGGCTCCAAGAGATTACCAAACCGATCATATCCCGTGGTCCAAAAGGTTCCTTTTATGAAAAACAGGTTATCCCCGGTGCTATTATTGAATACAAAGGCTTGTATTACATGTATGTTATGGCAGGAATGGTTGGTGATGAGGAAGGGTCTTCAAGAAGAACGATCGGCGTGGCTATGAGTCCAGACCTAAAACAGTGGAAGGGGCATCTTGAACCCCTTATCTCCTATCTTGATACGCCATACGACAATCTGTATGTCAGCGGTGCTGTCGTCACAGATGAGGGACGCGTCGCGATTATGTTCTCTGCACAGAAGTTTCCAGAGTGGCAAGGGTTCATGTTAGCCGTGGCGGACCATCCGATGGGTCCATTTTTTCAGTATACGGACAACCCTGTCTACAAACATCCGACGCATGCGCACGAGTTTGATCTTATTCGCGCTGAGGGGCTATCGCATCGTTATCTCCTTTTCTACGCTGGATTTACGCCGGAGCCTCAGCAGGGACCTGCAGGAGACCGAGGATATTTACTCTATAGCGACGATCTGATAAACTGGCACCCCGATGAACGGAATCCTGTCTTCGCGCCTGAAACGCTGAACAACTGGGACGCTGTTCATGTTCGACCGAGGTCCTTGAATCGGATCGGTGAAATGTGGTATTTGTGGTATGAAGGTTGTAATACTTGGAAGCCTGAAGGTAACCTGTCTCATCACGGTTGGTGGGATACGGTGGGACTTGCTCGCTCGAAAGATCTCGTTAATTGGGAATACTATCCGAGAAATCCGGCTTTACCCGGTCTCGGCATCAATGCAGACCAATTTGATAGCAATTGGGTCGGTTGGCCTCGTATGTACATTAAAGATGGTATTGGCTACGTCTTTTATACAGGAAACGTCCAAGTCGGTTTGCGGACGATTCCGATAGATCGTCTTACTAACTGGGCGACAGAGGGTGGAGAAACAGTTGATCTAAGGGGAGATCATACATCGCAGAAACTTTGTAATTAAACGTGAGTTTGAAAATAAAGATTGAAACTCCCGTAGGTTGGGTTGAGCGGTAAAGACCAAGAATTCACACGTTGATACAGAAGTAGCCGATTTTCAACCACCAGATCGTCCAAAAAGTATGGTGATGCCCAATGGATTGTTCCTGAACTGCTTTCCTGTAGTTGACCGGGAAGGCTTCCGCCATTTTTCCAGCGTAACAGTGTCTTTGTTTCTTCAGCCTGTACCGTTGGAAACCATAACACCATTACAACTAAAACCGCGATCAGTATTTTGTTTACGTTTCGCCCCATTGTCATTCTCCTAAAAATTGTCACCGGTCTTTGATTCTTGGGGTTTGGCTTGGTGAAGGCTTGTCTTCGTACTCTGGTTCTTTCGCGGGACGGACGACCCATTCTTCATACACAGATTTGAACGATTTTGCTTTTTCGCCGAAGTGGAGATACTGGATGCTCTCTATAGGCACCGATACTTTGCCGTAGATTGATGAGCGTCCCAATAGTTTACCCTCTTTGACTTCAAGCGGTTCAAAAATTAAAATTGGGTTGTCAGTCAGCGTAACACGTATCTCAGGGGAATAGTTTTGACCAGGAATTCGCGCCTTAGCAAAAGTATTTGTAGACGAGTTCTTGGTCAAAGTTATCGGTTTTCGGTTTTCAGTTAAAGAAGGATTTGATGAACCGACAACCTCTTGTGACTGACTACCGATTGCTGACAACTGAGGACTATTCACGCTGACATCAACGACTCGTGCGACACGGTCTATCGGAAGGGAGAATTTCCGCAGCTTTGAATCAAATTGAATTGTCTGTCCGTTG
>JAPPDN010000162.1 GCA_028824575.1 Candidatus Poribacteria bacterium
GCCGTCTTTGGGACGGATGCACGAGAATCCAGCCGAAAGAAACGTGCCCCCTTTGAAATACCTGCTTCCTCTTCCGCTTCACGCCGTGCGGTTTGCTCTGCTGTCTCATCGTTTTCGGCACCACCTGCAATGAACTGCCACATAGAGTCATCCGTCCGATGGAAGACGGCAAACTGATATCCGACATTCTCACTCTTCTTGAACGGTATCACGATCACTTGTAGTGGTTGCCTTGCCATGCTGCGCACAGTCGTGTTAAGCTCCGATGTAGATCGTCAAGTGCATTGTTCAATCAAGCCTTAATTCCGATTCTACTTCGACAAGGCTCTCCTTATCTGCCTTCAAATGCGACGAGCCAAACTGCAGATTCTCTGGATTCAGAATGTAGCGGGCAGACGTAATGTCCATCTTCTCGTGCATCGGAAAAACATGTGCATGGGTATGAGGCACGTCACTTCCAGCGAAGAGAAAGGCAACGCGGTCAACCTTGTAGATGGTCTTCATTTTCTTAGCAAGTCGTTGACCAAGTGCCATCATTCTTGCCGCGAGGTCAGCGGGCACTCCTTCAAACGACTCAATATGGCGCTTGGGGATGATCAGGCAGTGACCTTTTCGAATAGGCCTAGTGTCTAAGAACGCTACAATGTCCGAATCCTCCCATACGATCACTGCACTCGCGCTTTTATTAGTTATATCGCAAAACGGACATACAGTCATATGCTCCTCACAAAAACCTAGCGCTTCTTCATCGAAGTGAAATAAGGTGTAAAACCAATATGAGCCCAGAACTTCTGGCCGTCTAGATTGGTCGCAAGAACATCCACCGCAACCTCGCGATCCCCAAACCGTTCCTTGGCAAGAAGCTCGTAGGCCGCAGTGCCTATCCCTCGTCGTCTCATTGGACGGTCGATGTAGAACTGACGCAGATATACGACCTCTTGGTCGGGGTAATAGTAGTCCTGCTGTACTGTGTAAACTGCGTAACCAAGGATGACACCTTCGAAATCCGCAAATATGTCAACATTCCACTCATCGCCCCGCAGCCAGTCTCTGAAACGATTCTCATATTCTGAGGCTGTATACGGGTTTCTGCTCCCCTGATCTACCACGAGCCGCTTATTTAGCGTTGCCAGCTCGGTTATATCATCCTCGATTGCTTGTCGCAGAACGATCTCCACGGCGACCTTCCTCATAGCGGCAAAAGAAAGCATTGATCAAACTAGCTTGCGAAAATACGTAGCAGACTCTTCGTAACCCAGGGATTGATAGAACTTTGCGGCCCGACGCGTCGCGAGCGCTATGAGCTTGGCACCACGATTGGCCGTCCAACTCTCAAAAGCGACGGTTAGTGCCTGGCCTACTCCACGCCGTCTCCAATCTTGGCGCACCACCACTTCCTCGATCCAAGCAACCCTACCATTCGCGTAGAATGTCAGATGGTCCAGTCCAAGAAGGTAGCCAATGACCTCTGCATTGGACTCAGCCACTCCAAGCCAGATCGAATCCTCGCGTTGAATTCGATCAAATACAGAGTCAAACTCTTGCCTATCTACTTCGAACGAGGTAGCGAGATCGCGGGCAAGATAAAATACTGCGTCGCGATCTGCGTCCTTAGCTAGCCGAATAAGGAGGTTCGAGGTCATGATTGTCCCCATCATGGAAATATCCGATCTCTGCAAGCCGGTTCTTCGTACGCTCAAAAGTAACGGACGTGATTCAATCACGCCGCGAAAAACGATTGTACACATCCCGCAAACAGAACAGAAGACGAATCAGAATACCTCGGGAAATGGATACACGCTATACACAAAGATTATCACCTAGCTCACACCGTCGCCGAAGGGGTTCGGTTCACCGCCGTGTTGAGCATTCAATAGTCGGATTCGCTGCACAATGTCATCTATGCTGGGTGAGTATTGCCCCTCTGTTGAGACATGAACTGTGGGCACGTTGAAATCCGGAGCTGTATAGTCGCCAGGAGGCGACATCTCACCTGTTTCCCGGTAGATTTCAACGCGCTTATCGCCGTGGTAGAACTCTCGATTCGGATCATCCAGACCCCGCTGGAGATGGCGCTTAGCCGCCACCATCCCGTCAACAGAGCAGACCACAATGAAAGGTGTGCACAATTCAAGGATCTTGGGCATCCTGGGCTCCCAAATCCGGTGCTGAAAGGCTGCCTCAATAACGATAGAGATCTTACTGGCGAGATACTGATTGACTATCTCGAAGAAAAAATTGGAGACTACGCCATTGGTATCCGGCGGAAGCCGATCGTGCTTGACGCCATGGGTATTGACATAGCCTTCCTTGATCTCGTCGCGACTGATGACCGGCATCCACAATTGCTCAGCGAGCCTCTTGGCTAAACTGGTCTTCCCTGATCCCGGCCGGCCTGTGACGATAATGCATTTGGGATTACTGCTCATCTCGGCTGAGGCCATTATTGGCTGAGGCACACCCGTTGCTGAGTGGCGATTTTCTTTTTGTGGGTATAGTGCGCTGATTCGACCAATTCGAGCGTTTCGGGTGCCAGTCGCTCTTTGACCGCCTCTGGAATGGGGCCGGCTTGGCGGTGGTGTGGCCGGTAGC
>JAPPDN010000135.1 GCA_028824575.1 Candidatus Poribacteria bacterium
GTAAAACTGAATACGGTTGCCTTCTGGATCGCGGATATCGAAAATGGCATGCCCATCGTCGTTCTCAAGTTTCCGTAACCGTTTCCCTTTCGATTTTATGTGCTGATGAATGGCACTCACGCTTTCAACCTGAAACATCAGTTTTTGTCTGCCTTCGTTGGGTTTGCTGGCACTATGGAGACACAATGTGCAAGCGCCTGCATGAAAACGGAAAAACCGGTTTTCTGGGAACGGCTGGTCTTCGTCTGGCACTAATCCGATAACGTCCCTATAAAAAGCGATCACGGTCTTCATGTCTTTGACGAAAAGCATAATGCCTGTGAGTTCCATTGAATTCTCCTCTCCTACAACAGATAATACGTTCTGACGAAGTTACCGATCTAATTCTCCCGCGATGACGTTCAAACTTCCCAAGACAGCCACGGTGTCAGAGACCATTCCGCCTTCTAACATGAGGGGCAGTGCTTGGAAGTGAAAGAAACTCGGTGGACGGATACGGATACGATATGCAGTTCCGCTACCATCGCTGACGATATAGAAACCAAGTTCGCCGTTCGGTGATTCGGTCGCACAATAGTGATCACCTTTTGGCGGCTGCACACCGTGTCCATCCATAACAACTTTGAAATGATGAATTAAGCCCTCAATATGTCCATAAGCATCAGACTTGTCCGGCATCGTGATCTTGTTATCTTCAAGGTTGACGGGTCCATCAGGGATATTATCCAAGACTTGGGTAACGATACCACAACTCTGAATCATCTCCTCCATTCGGACGAGGTATCGGTCATAGGCATCCCCGTTGGTTCCGACGGGTACATCAAACGTCACTTCATCGTAACTGGAATACGGTTCAGCCTTGCGAATGTCGTGTGCTATACCGGTCGCTCGGAGGCAAGGCCCCGTTAGTCCGTAGCTAATTGCATCATCAGCGGAAATGGCCCCAACACCTTTCGTTCGATCCATCCAGATCCGATTCCGTGTGAGCAGGGTATGGGTCTCCTTCAATGCCTTCGGGAAGTTGCTGATGAATTGCCGTATATCTGCCTCACATCCATCATAGAGGTCACGGAGAACACCACCGACGCGTGTGTAACTTGTTGTCAACCGTGCGCCGGTCGTCTTTTCAAAGATGCTATACAACTTTTCACGCTCACGGAAGCTATAGAGAAATACGGAAAACGCCCCTAAATCGAGTGCGGCGGTTCCTAACCATAAGAGATGATCCGCGAGTCGTGAGAGTTCCGCCATCAAAATCCGGATGTATTGACACCGTTTCGTGACTTCAATGTCGAGCAGCTGCTCGACAGCAAGGACATATCCGAAATTATTCGACAACGGTGACAGATAGTTCATCCGGTCTGTCACAACAATGTACTGGTTGTAATCCAAGTGTTCACCGAGTTTCTCGAACCCGGTATGCAGGTAGCCAGCATGCGGTGTCGCTTTCAAAACGGATTCACCATCAAGTTCCAACACGATACGAAGGGTGCCGTGCGTTGCCGGATGTTGTGGACCAAAGTTAAGAACCATCTTCTCGCCTGTGGCGCGTTCCAGCCCACCTTGCATAGAATACTCCTTGTAAATAGTTGTCAGTTATCAGTTATCAGGGGCTTAGCCGTCAGCCGTCAGGTCGGTTTTTCTGCGAAAAAACCTCTCAGCGGTCAGAAAAAAGATGTTCGGTTTTTCTACGCCCCCTTAACTGACTGCTGATTACTGACTGCTGACCGCTTTTTTACACATTCTGTTTATCAAAATTAAAGCGTTCGCGTTCGCCGCGTCCGCGGAGCGGATAATCCTTTCGGAGCGGGTGTCCGTCAAAGTCGTCTGGCATCAAAATCCGGCGCAGATCGGGGTGTCCGTCAAAATTGATACCGAACATGTCGTAAGTCTCACGCTCCAACCAGTTCGCGCCTTGCCACAATCCAGTGACAGATGGAATACTCAAGTCATTTTCATGTACAGGAACTTTTACGCGAAGACGACCCTGCCCCTGATAGGAATAGAGTTGGTAGACCACCATGAACCTTGCGTAGTCAAACTGCATCAATTCGGATTCCATCTGCGAATTATCGACTGCGGTGACATCAACGAGGAAAGTATAGGCGAGCTCGGGGTCTGTTTTCAGATATTCCAAGACCGCGTAAGCCTGCGCTTTATGGATAACCACAACCACAGTACCCCGCGATTCATCCTGTGCCAAAAGCGCGTCTGCGTGATTCGCCTCTAATTTTTCAAGAACAAGAGGTTTTGGTTCCTCTTCGACTTGGTTCTCTTCACTCATAAACTGACTCTACTCCTTTAGGCGAAGCACCACTGGTGATCTTCTGCTGCACCTGTAACACCGCATCAATAAGATCTTCGGGGCGCGGTGGACATCCGGGGATATAGACATCAACAGGAATAAACTGGTCAACACCTTGAATGAGGGTATAGGTATCAAACACACCGCCGCAGGAAGCGCATGCGCCCATTGAAATTACCCACTTCGGATCGGGCATTTGGTCATAGATCCGTTTCAGGACAGGCATCATTTTGATGGAAATTCTGCCGGAAACGATCAGCAGATCGGATTGGCGTGGTGAAAATCGGATCGCCTCAGAGCCGAATCGGGAGAGGTCAAACTTGGAAGCCAAGGTCGCCATCATTTCAATGGCGCAGCAGGCGGTACCGAACGGCATCGGCCAGAGAGAGTTTTTCCGTCCCCAGTTAACGACTTTATCAATCGTCGTGGTGATGATGTTGCCATCCGTCTCCGCGGCACCTTGTCCAACAAAATCTAATCCCATGTTAAGCCTCCTTTCTTCCAAGCATAGATATAGCCAAGAAGCAGAATGCCGATAAATACCAGCATTTCAAGTAAAATAAACAAACCACTCGTTTCAGAGAATTTCTTGAAGACCACAGCCCACGGGTAGAGAAAAACCACTTCAATATCGAAGATGATAAAGAGCATCGCGATGAGGTCAAACCGGATGGTAAATCGCTGCCTCGCATCGCCAATAGGTTGAACGCCGGATTCGTAAACGGAGAGTTTAACACGGTTCGGGCGTTTAGGTCCAAGAATATGGGTCAGGCCGAGATTGATCGCTGCAAAGAGCACGGCGAACACCCCTAACAACAAGATTGGAAGATAATCTATTAACATTGTTTCTAATCTACTTCGTCCTCACACATTATTAACATTGGCTGGCAAGCTTCGCCAAAGTGAAGGTTAATACAGACTCGCAAACAGATTCTTTGAATATGCTTAATAGTTTCTCATATTTTAAAAACATTGTCAAGTTTAAAAAAAAATCAAAGGTAGGAACAAATTCTTCAGCACCAATTTGTTTCGCTTATTACAGCACGGTGTGTTTAGAATTGTTTCAACCGTCCCCACGTTGTCGTGAGTTTTCCTTGGGGTGTTACGGCGAACCCGCCGCTGTTTGGAACGCTATCGCCAGTAACAATGATATTATCAAAACGTGCCGTATAATTCGAGACCCCGAAACCGACACCCCCGGTCCGAAAGTCGGGAAAGTGACCAAAGTCTGGAACACCTATTAGATTCGGCATCTCTGCGGGTCCCATCACTTGCTTCTCATTAACCGAGAAGTTAAAGATATTGTCGTGGACACTCAACTTCAAATGCGACCATTTCTTCAATTTTAAAAGTGGATGCGGTCCAGCGTGGAGGCGTATAAATATTATATCGTGAAAATCGCCATAGACACAACTTATCTGTTCTCTCTGGCGGGGTGGTTTACCCTCAACGAGTTCTACAGGATCCTCAATACTACACAATACTACCCAAGTTCCCTGCACCCGCGCGGCAATAGTGATAGCCCCGATACCGTGTTTGTTAAGCGGTTTGACATCAAATTCGACAGTATAATCTTTCCAGGTGCTATCCCCAGTTGTCAGTAAACGTACAAATTTTTCACGGCTGACTGTTTGAAGTTCATCGTCAACAACTTCCCAAACGCCGGGGGCTTTATCCAACCGAACGAGTTCCTGCCACGCCTCCAGGTCGTCATCCTTGAAGGTTTCGATAAATGTCCCTGCTGAGGCAGAAACGGTAATAAAAAAAAGAATTACAACAACAGTCAGAAATTGCATAGTGATTCCCTTTTCATGCGACTTCGGTTGTGGTTAAAACCGCTTCAAGTGTCCCCACGTCGTGGCGAGTTTTCCTCGCGAGACTACGGGTAATGTCCCCTTGTTGGGGATATCTTCACCAGTAATAATAAGATTATCAAACTTCGCGGTGTAATTCGCGAGTCCAAAGCCTGCTCCGCCTGTCAGAAAATCATTGAGCCTCCCTACCTTTCCCTCAACAAGTGCTCGACCTGCAAGGACCAAAGCAAAGTCATCCGCAGTTTCTGCAATTTTCTCATCGTTTATTGAGAAAACAAAGGTTCCGTCCTTAACACCCAATTTCAGCGTTGACCAGTCACCCAATTTTAAAAGTGGATGCTGCCCAGCGGACAAGAGTACGGACGTGTTTGTATGGAAATCACCCGTCCGACAGAGCGTGTCCCATCCAGGGACAAGCCGATCACCAATCTCACAGAACACTAACCGGGTGCCTTTAATCCGCGCAGCAATCATAATACTTGCCCGTCCATGTTTTTCGATCGGTTTGACATCAACTTCAATTGTGTAATTCCGCCACTTCTTATTGCCAATTGTCAATAAACGGGGCCATTCATCAGGACTGACCGCATGGAGTTCACGATCAATAACCTCCCAAGACCCGGGCTTTTCGTCTTGTTGGACCAGTTCCTGCCAGTCCTCCAGGTCGTCATCATTGAAGGTTTCGATAAATGTTCCTGCCCATCCAGAGAAGGGTAATAGAAGAAGCACTGCTACAATCCGTGTTAATTTCATGGCAATCTCCTTTTATTTTCGACTTCATCATACGAGTAGGTAAAGTCTAATGCAAGCCTGAAAAAATATCAAGTGATTTTTTGGGATTGCTCTGATGAATCTAACCGCATGTTAGATTCAGGGCGATAGCCGGGTCATTTCCCATGTGCCTTCGGGTTGCAGCGTGTAACAGAGTCGATCATGAAGGCGGCTTGGACAACCCTGCCAGAATTCAAAGAGATTCGGCACGAGTCGATACCCACCCCAATGCGGTGGACGCGGGATAGCATTGGGTGAATATGTCTCTTCCGCCCGTTCGTATCCTTCTGTGAGGTGTTCCCGTCCACTGATAACAATGCTTTGGCGTTCTGTCTGCACGGCGAGTTGGCTACTCACAGGACGACTGGCGAAATAGGCATCCGATTCTTCCGTGCTCATTTTCTCAACGGTACCGGTACTCCGAACCTGTCGGTCAAGTTCACGCCAATAGAAAACAAGGGCGGCGTTCGGGTTCTCTGCAAGTTCCTTTCCCTTTTGGCTCTCATAATCGGTATAGAAACAGAAACCTTTTGCGTCAAAGCCTCTGAGTACTACCATTCGAGCAGAAGGTATGCCATCGGGTGTGGCTGTCGCTAAAGTCATTGCGTCTGGCAGGTCTATTTTGGCGGCAATCGCATCAGCGAACCACTTTTCAAAGAGTTCAAAAGGATCGGCGGTGACATTCTGCTCAAGTAGGTGCCCGTTCTGTGTGCTGTATTCTCTGCGGAGTTTATCAGTGTTCATGATTAAAATAGTTGTCAGTTATCAGTTATCGGTTGTCAGTTAAGAGGTTTATGGTTCAATCAGACTTCTCTTTAACCGATAGCCGAAGACCGATAACCATTATAACGAAAAACCTATCCTTTCCAGAAATTTGGGGAAAAGAGGATAAGTACAGTATAAAGTTCTAAACGTCCGAGTAACATACAAAAAGATAAGACATATTTTCCAAACGTGTGAATATGTGCGTAGTTGTCAGTTGGTCCGACACTGCCGAGTCCAGGTCCGATGTTACCCATCGTAGCGATTGTTGCACCTGCGGCACTGACAAGGTCAAGCCCTAAAGTTGTCATGATGCAGGTTACGATTGCAAAAATTCCGATAAAGAAGAAGAAAAAACCGAGAACGTTCGTCATGACCTCAGGTGGTACAACTCGGTCGTTAACACGAATGGGTAGTACGGCATGTGGGAAGATGAGCCGTTTAATTTCAGCACCACTCTGCCTAATAAGAAGGAGGAACCGAACCTGCTTCATCCCGCCGCCAGTGGAACCAGCACAACCGCCGTAGAACATAAGCGTTACCAAGATGAACTGGGAGAGGGCGGGCCACTGTTCAAAGTCAGCAGTGCCGTAGCCGGTAGTTGTGATGATAGACATCACCTGAAATGCGGCATAGCGTAGCGATGTCCACATCGAATCGTAAGGCACCTGTCCATCAACCTGAAATCTGATGGTATTCCATGAAATTAAGGTGATACTCACCGCGATAACAGTGCAATAGAACTTAAATTCTGTATCTTGGAAATAACTTTTGACATCGCCGCGGAGTGCGCGATAGTGGAGTGCGAAATTGGTGCCTGCAAGGAACATAAAGAAACAGATGACCATGTCAATATAGACACTATCATAGTGCCCGATGCTGCTGTTCTTTGTGGAGAATCCACCGGTCGCCATTGTTCCGAAGGTATGGCAGAGTGCGTCAAAAAGCGTCATGTTCCCCAACATCAGTAGTACAGTTTCGAGAACAGAGAGCAGCAGATAAACGCCCCAGAGCAATTTAGCGGTTTGCGCGATGCGAGGTGTGAGCCGATCGGTTTGCGGTCCTGGTGCTTCGGCACGAAAAAGCTGCATTCCACCAATACCGAGCATCGGCAGAATAGCGACAGCAAGCACAACGATCCCCATTCCGCCAAGCCAGTGAGTGAAACTTCGCCAGAAGAGCATGGCGTGCGAAAGGTGTTCAATCTCTGTCAAGACGGTGGCACCCGTCGTTGAAAACCCTGCCATAGATTCAAAATAGCAGAAAGAAAATTCTGTCCACGATGAGTGTCCTTCAATGTGAAAGACATCTGCAGACAGATATGGAAGTGTGCCAAATAGGGCGACAGTCACCCATCCCAAAGCGACGACAGCAAAACCTTCACGGATCCCGAGTTCTTCCTGTCGTGAACGAGTACTGAAACGGAGGATTAATCCGACAATCAAAGTGATTATCGCAGAGATAACAAACGCCATCAAATCGCTTTGGGTTTCATCTGCAGCCACCCGATAATAGATAGCCACTCCCAAGGGTAATAGCATAGTCCCGGCGAGACAAATAAGTAAATTACCGAGGGTGTAAACAATTAATTTAAGGCTCATGTTTCATAGTTGTCAGTTATCAGTTGTCAGTCGGGTTGCGATTGCTAATCATCTTCTTGGAAAAGTTGTTACACAAATGAAATGATGGCGGTTATTAAAAAAAGATATTATAGTAAAACCTATAATTAATTGGGCACTCTCAAACAGTCTGAATACCTATAACAGGCATTCAGACTGGCACAAACTAACAGTTTTGCGGCGTACTCGCCCAGATGCGACGTGCATCATGCTACAAAGATGTTCACTTATTTATGGGCTTCACTATAAAATTTGATTTTTTTCATTTTCCGTGATAAGATTGAGGGAGGTTAAATAAGACAGGTCTATGAAATTCGACAATCTAAAATCGGAGCTCGGCAGAGATGAAATCCGATGCCGCAGGTTTCTCGAAAATTCGGGCATAGTTGATGTGTATACCTTTCCATGTAATCCCGATTCCGGTTGTAAATGCCCCGTTTGAAACGCCGAGTCGGATAGGGACAATAGGGAACCGATCCCACTCGGCACCGATGTAGAACTCTGGCGTTGTTCGGTCAGTTGGGAATGCGACATCCACCGAGAATTGGTATGCGTCGTAGCGGTAGGCGGTGCCGAGTGTTAGCCATTGAATACCATAGCCTTCAAGGTTTTGCGCGAGGCACCCGAATTTGAAGTGCGGGCGCGGTTTGAAAAGCAATCCGATGTCGTAGTTTGTCTGATACCCGAAGAATTGGTAGACATCGGAGGGGTGTCTTCGCTTAGACTTGAGACTTAATCCTGCAGCGAGATATGGACCGAATTGACGCGCGATGCCGTAGTAGTTGAAATCGGGAACGCCACTATCAACACCGATGGCAATTTTGTTGCCCCAGAAAAGACTGTAACCGCGGTAACTATAGCCGACACCTTTTGGGTCGAACCGATAATCTTCTCGGTTGTAAAATTTATTGACACCGAAAAGTTTCACACCTTGCCACTGGATGAGTCCGGCAGGGTTCCAAAAACCGGCAGTGGCATCGTCAGCGATAGCGGTGAAGGCGTTTCCCATCCCTAATGCACGCGCACCGACGTAGAGCGGACGCGCCGATTCAAACGGTTTTTCGTCAAATGCAGCCTGCAAAGATACCGGTGCTACCAACCATAAGAGACATAGGATAACATAGGTAATTTTCATTGCCGTAATTTAGCACGAAATGCCCAATATAGCAAGAGAATGGTAGTCAGTTGTCGGTTAAGAAGAAATGCTTGGTGCGCGTCAAAACCTCTTTAACTCTCACTGCGAGGCAAACTGATAACCGATGACCGATAACTTAAAAAATGCAAAACACGCCATTTGGCACGCTTTACCTTGTTAGCACACCGATCGGAAATTTAGAGGACATTACCCTGCGTGCCCTCCGCATCCTCAAAGAGGTAGACCTCATCGCTGCTGAGGACACACGTCAAACACGCCGTCTCCTAACGCACTACAACATTCATACCCCTCTCACAAGCTACTTTCAAGGCCACCACCAAGTAAAGTGCGACAAACTGATTGATCGCATGAAAACAGGTGAGACGATTGCCCTCGTTTCAGATGCAGGCACACCTATCATTTCAGACCCAGGGTATCCACTTCTACGTGGCTGTATCACCTCAGAAATCCCGATTGTCCCGATTCCCGGTGTGTCAGCAGTCATCACAGCAGCATCCGTTTCTGGGCTACCGCTGCATAACTTTACCTTTGAAGGCTTCCTCTCGCCAAAATCGGGAAAAAGAAAGCGTCAATTAAGTGTCCTTACTGATGAAGAGAGAACGTTCATCTTCTTTGAATCTCCGCACCGTCTCTGCCGCTTCCTTGAAGATGTCTTCGAGGTGATGGGTGAACGCGACATTGTCGTTACACGCGAGTTGACGAAAAAGTTTGAAGAGATATTCCGTGGGAGTGTCAGTGAATCACTTGAGAGATTCCGAAATGTCGAACCGCGTGGAGAGTTTACGATCGTTATTGCGGGAAAAAGGAGCAAAAATGACAGTTGATGGAATAGAACAGATCGCCGTTATCGGGGCAGGACTCATGGGACACGGCATTGCACAGGAATTCGCATGCGCGGGCTACCGAGTCCTGATGCACGATGTTACCAACGAACACCTTGAAACCGCACGCACTCAGATTGAGAACAACCTCGGTGTGCTTGCTGAAAACGGGGTTATCGCAAAAGAGAATATCGCGCCGACGTTACAACGGATTCAGACCGCCACCGAACTGTCTGCAGTCGCCGAAAACGCCGATTTTGTTGTTGAAGCCGTCACTGAGAATTTGGCATTAAAACAGCAGATATTTCAGGAATTAGATGCGATCTGTCCACCGCACACAATTTTAGCAAGCAATACAACCGCTTTGATGCCGAGCCAGATCGGTGTGAAGGCAAAACGCAAGGGTCAGATACTCAACACTCACTATTTTAATCCGCCCTATCTGATTCCGTTGGTCGAACTCATTCGCAGTCCTGATACCTCCGATGAAACGGTCGCAGTAACGTTTGATCTCTTGACGGCTATCGGGAAAACGCCTGCGATTATTGAGAAAGAGGCACTCGGTTTCGTTGGACCGAGATTGCAAGCCGCCCTCATTCGGGAGGCATTCGCAATCGTAGAGCAAGGCATCGCCAGTGCGGAAACCGTTGATCTCGTCGTGCGGAACAGTTTCGGACGAAGGCTCAGTGTCGCCGGTCCTTTTGAGGTATTTGAACTCGCAGGATGGGACCTCGTGCTTGCCGCCTTTGAAGAACTTTATAAAGACCTCAACAGCTCGTCTGACATCAATCCGCTTCTCCAGCAAATGGTGGAATCCGGTAAACTCGGTGTAAAGTCTAAGGAAGGTTTTTACAATTGGACAGATGACAAAATACAAGAACTGCGAGACCGGATGAATCGCGCCTTAATACAGCAAGCAAAAGATGTCTAAGGTATTAGATAGACTCCGTTCTATCGTCCAGACCAAGCGTCACATTATATTACTCTTTGTGACACTCATGGGTTTAATCCTGCTGGGAGTCTACCATAAACGGGTTTGGGCATATCTCCTTGAGCTCACTGCTGCTTTTCAGAGTATTGAAACGGCACGTGCGTACATCGCGGGTTATGGTGCGCTTGCACCTGTTATATCAGCGATACTCATGATCTTTCAGAGTGTGATTGCGCCGCTGCCAGCGTTCCTGATTACCTTCGCGAACGGCACACTTTTTGGGTTCTGGTGGGGATCGCTCTTGTCTTGGAGCAGCTCAATGGTCGGTGCGGCATGCTGCTTTTATATTGCCCGCTATCTCGGTATAGAACGGATTACACGACTGATTAGTCAACCGGCAGTTGACAAAACAAACGATTTCGTTGAAAAATATGGTACTTATGCTATCCTTATTGCCAGATTAATTCCGTTCATCTCTTTTGATGTCGTCAGTTATTTTGCGGGGGCGACTCGGATGCGATTTCTCGGTTTTTGGATTGCCACCGGCATCGGTCAACTGCCAGCCACCTTGGTTTATTCTTATTTGGGTGAGCGCGCGTCGCCACACATCAAATGGATACTATTCGTTTTTGGTATTGTTGTCGCAATTTCGATTATAAAATGGCTAATGCGGAAATAGTTATCAGTTATCAGTTGTCAGTTTGCCTCGCAGTGAGAGTTACAAAAGTGCCTCACAGTGAGAGTGATAGTTCTAAAGTCTCTTTCTGACAACTGGCAGATTTTTTCATGCCTCGCAGTGAGAGAAAAATCGCTCTGACAACTGACAACTATTCTAAATGGAGGATATAAAATGGTGCGTATAGGTGTAGTTGGAGTCGGCGGCATGGGAAACGGCCATTGCAACGCGCTCCCTAACGTTGAAAATTGTGAATTTGTAGGCGTGGCGGATCTTCGCTTGGAAGCGGCGCAAGCCGTTGCTGAGCGGCATAATATTCGCGCCTTCCAAGACTATCAAGAGTTATTTGCTGTTGTAGATGCTGTCGTCGTAGCGACACCGCCTGTTGCACATACACAGGTCGTCGTCGATGCAGCGGAGGCGGGGGTGCATGCTTTCTGCGAAAAACCACTCTCCTTGACGCTCGCTGACGCAGACGCGATGATCGAGGCATCGGACAAAGCGGGGACGCATCTGATGGTTGGGCAGGTGCTACGCTTCTATCCTGTCCATGAACTCGGTCGACAGATGGTGGACAATGGCGACATCGGAGACATCACCTACATCGAAACCGATTACTCGGGTCCCTATAATGCACCGCGGAACCGTCCCGAAAGTTGGTACGGTACCGTCGGTGGGCTCTTGGAAAACGGCATCCACAAATCCGACCTGATTAACTGGTTCGGTGGCACTGCGCTGACCGTCGCCGCTGAGGTGGGGAGCTTCTCCGGACACGACGATTGGGAGGATTATACGATCTCGCTCATCCGTTACGATTCGGGCGCGGTCGGTATTTTAAGGTGGGGCGGTTTTCTCGGCGCGCGCGGCACCAACGATACAATTATTGATGGGACCGAGGGGTCACTCCGTTTAAATATGTCAGCCGATCTTGCCTATCTCAAAAAGCGTGGCGGCGATTGGGAGGAAATTGTTCCAGATCGCGAGGGACCGCACGGCGTCGTCGGTGAGTTGACGCATTTTGTTGACTGCGTCCGAGAAGATAGAACCCCCATGATTGATGGCAGAGGCGGAAAACACGCCGTAGAGGTCGTTTTAGCGACTTATGAATCGGCGAAAGAGAAAACCAAAGTCGCACTGCCGATGGCATAATGGTTGTCAGTTGTCAGTTTGCTTCGCAGTGAGAATACGATTTTTCTGCGAAAAATCTTTCAGTTTTCAGTGGTTACCAGTTACCAGTTGCCAGTTACCAGATGTGTCCTTTCTGGAAACTGGACACTGGCAACTTCTTCACTGATAACTGATAACTGAAAACCATTCCTCTGACAACTGATAACTGACTACTGACAACTATTTCAAAATGCTCTTCCTTGTTCTCAATATCGTCCTGCTGTCTGGATTCGGACTCTTTCTCAAGCACGCCAAAAACAACCAACAACGCCTAAACCCAATCGGTTTTGTCAACTACCTCAGCGCGTTCTTTATCAGCGTTTGGGTCCTTTCACAGGAGCAAGACTTTGAATTCTCAAGGCTAACCTTCGCGTTAGGCATATCAAACGGTGTGACGTATGCGCTCGGGTTTGAATTGTTCACTATTGGTATTCAGCTCAGTGGGATTGTCGTCACGGCTGCACTCGTCAGATTGTCGATCGTGCTACCGATTCTGGTAGCGATGATATTCTGGCAAGAGATTCCGAACCTATGGCAAACTATAGGGCTTCTCTTAACTTTCGTGGCGATTCCACTCCTCAGTCAGCGGGAAAAAGAGCCAACTTATGCATTCACTCCTGACAAGCCGGAAGTGCCTCAAGGTTTGGGATTCGCGATTGCTATTACGATCCTGTTGGTCACCGGTATTTCACGACTCACCATGAAAGCGTTTAACGAGATGTGTCCTATTGATGAAAAGTCGCTCTATATGAGTCTGCTTTTCGGTGTTGCTACGGTCATTTACTTAGGGATATGCCTCTATCAGAAAATATGGCCGAATTGGTGGGAAGTCTTCTATGGTGTACTGATAGGTATTTGTAATGTCGGCGGGAGTTGGGCACTCCTTATCGCATTGGATCAAGTCAGTGCGTTAATCGCTTTTCCGATGTCAAGTTCCGGTGGCGTATTGTTCACAATGTTTGTTGGTATGGTGTTCCTCCATGAACGGCTGAGTCGGACATCTCTCATCGGTGCCTTGGTTGCAACCATTGCATTAATCTTTGTCAATCTGAAAATGTGATGTTATAGAAGTCATCTTCAGATCGCAATACCCTTACGACCTCTAAATCCTGACTTCTCTTCCGTCCGAGCGATCTCCCGATCGCGATACCAGTACTTTAACTTACTTCTGAAAACCGCTGAAATCCTTTCCGCAATTTCAAGCAATTTTGCCTATTTTGGATAAAAATTCAGATTTCTTCATATTTTTTTACAATTATGCACGATTTCCGCCTAAAAGTACTGTCTTTATAAGTTTAGCGATGTAAGTTTGACTTAAGCACATAGAAAACTCACGTTGCCCGACAGATAGATACCAATTTTTCACTGCAAAACGCATTGCGGAAAGGAAGTTAGAGTGCAGGATAAGACTGAAATTAACGATGATGAAATCTTGAAACTTATCAAAGAACATAAACCGTTGCTGAGAAACATCATTGCGTTGAACGTTCACAATCCAGTTAATGTTGACGATGTCTATCAAGAAACGTTACTTGCGATTCTCGAACACTTTCGTAAGGGAAGACCGGTGGAACACCTGAAAGCGTGGATGGTAAAAATTGCCAAAAACCAGTGCATTGCTTCTCATCGTCGAGAGCAAAGAGAAGCAAATAGAGATATTGACTTGGCATCTTTTATCAACCCTGCTGCGTTTGGTGGCGGTGTGAGTATCGCTGATGAACAGCATCAGGAGGTCGTTGTCCAAGAGATTCTTGATGTGATCGCACGGATGAAGCCTATTTATAGAAATGTAGGGAAATTACATATCCAAGGATACAATACTCCGGAGATTTCGGAGTTGTTGGGAATTCCAGAAGGGACGGTGACATCCCGACTTCGGACGTTTCGGCGGTTGATACGAGAGTATCTGGAGACGGACGCGCCACCGCCAGAGCAGGAGAAAACGTAACAGCGGTTTTCGCACATTAAACATTTTTTCGACACCCGTAGGAGGGTATTCCAATTCCTGACGCTTAATGGGTGTTAGCCATCAGTTTGAGAAAGAGGAAATCCAAATTTCTGAAAAAATCACTTATTTCATCCCAAAGTGACGGTTTTGCCTAAGTTACGCGTCTTATTTTATAATAACACAAGTTGCTACTAACAAATTTTGGACGTTTCTTAATGGAATTTTTTCAGACAATTTCCCCGCCCGTTATTCGGGGGGGAAACGCGGTGATATGTCTATAAGTGTAAGTGGCAGCTTGCGTTAAAAATAGTATTTTTGAGCAACCTACTTAATTTCTTGAAAAATTTTGAGAGGAGTTTAGAATGTTTTTTACTAACTCAAATTTGATGTTTTCAACAAAATGCAAACAGGGTCTAGCTTATTTTGCATGTGTCCTTGTTTTTGCTGCATTTGCCGCTGGTATTACTTGGGCTGCGATGACAGACGACGCAATAGGAAATGCCGGTTGTGGCATGTACAACATTAACGTAACGGAACTCGACGATGGGCAATGGCGAGTAAGTGCTTATACTTACCATTGTGGAGTGATAATTGACACACGAGAAGGTAAGATTGGCAACAAGGGAAAACGACAAGCAAGTTTTGCTGGTGGTGTTGCACTTTTCTATGAGGGCGAGGCTTTCCCTGCTGTGGATTTACTTAACATGAAGGATAAACTTCAGAGGGATAAGAAGAATTTAGATCTCACGACTGTCGATTTTGCACACAGTGGTGACTACGATGATTATGACTTGTGGCCTGGAGATTCCGCAAGTTGGACAGGATTTGCCTTGGTTCAAATTGTAGTTGATGCTCCATCAGAGTGGTGGATCGGTGCTCTAACCTATATCGGGTACGGGACAGATGGACGCCCATGGCAAGCTAACATAAAAACGGTCTCTAGATACCATGTAGAAAGTGATGCTCCCGTTTCTCTAAGTAAAACACTATACTACGAAGAGAATATTTGGAATAATAGTCGTGTACGTACCGGTGTCTCGGTTCCTTGGCCATGGTAACGTTTTCTATGATTTACTATAGTTTGGACAATTTCATCTTGTTAGGGCTTCCGAATAGGTGTTAAATATGCTTTGTAAGCACTTTTGCCTCTCTACATATTGGGGGTAAGTAGCACGTTTTCTACGTCAATATAGACATCTCGCTGAAAACCGATTGAACTTGTCGGGTCAGAACCGATGTCAGTTCATCAACACACCACATATCACGAGAGAAACTTCGGTAGTATCCAATAGGTTGTTGAGTGTTTGCCAGCCTCATAGATTTGTGTCATCGTTCCACGAGGCGCGGTATTGATCAAACCTATGACAAAGGTACGAAAGTGGTTGAAATTGTTATGATTGAACAGAGATTCAAAATCTGATAACATGTGTTCTAAGCGGAAAAGAGAATCCATCGAAAATATCCTTTCAATAAATGCGGAGTTTATTATCAAAGGATAGTCTCTTTTCTACTATTTGTCGGTAAAACAGTTAAAATTAAAATTGTCCAAACTATAGTATAATATTATGACGATAAAACTTATGCGTTTTCTTTATTTATCCGTTCTATTTTCCCTGTTCCCCGCAGTCTCTATTTCTATAGTCCCTCTTTCGCCAGCAGGTGGCGAGTATCTAAGAATTTATGCGCCGGGCGACTATGCTTATGTACCTGACCACGAGGACTTTCATATCACGTCAAAAAAAGAGGGTTACACAATTGAAATGTGGTATTATGCAGAACGTCCTTTGCAAGAATTTGACCGCGCAGCTGTCCAGCCAAGGGAATTATGGACTATGATTTACAAAGCAGATAGTTATGAAATTGGGCTCGGTTCAAATATCATACCCAGATTTATTAGTGAAACGAAAAGTTTTGGAATTCTTGGTCCCCAGCACCCCTTACCCCCGAATCAATGGCACTACTTTGTCGTTACGCTTTCTGCTGAGTATGTCCAAGTTGTTTACAACAACCAGTTGTGGGGAAGGCGTGTTCGTGGATTTATGGCTTTGGGAAATAGAGATTCTCTGTTTTGTATAGGTGGTGGCGAAACACCTGTACCTTTTAACGGCCCTGATGCCCCGGAGTGGGTCGGTAAAGATCTTTGGATTCCTTATATAGATGGATTTATTGATGAAGTAAGAATCTCAAATATCGTTCGTTACCCCAGGGAGAATATTAACCTCGGACGATGGGTTGATACAATTGAAGTTCCAGAAGGACGGTTTGAACCTGACGAGCATACGCTGGCTTTGTGGCATTTTGATTTTGAAGGGAATGAGGGTTCCAAATGGCGGGATTCTAGCGGGAACGGGCATCACTTAACTTACAAGGGGGAATATCTAAACGTCCGGTCTATTGGAAAATTGCCAATAATATGGGGTGAACTTAAAAAACAGTGAATACAAAAATGAAAATAATCATCCCTATGGTTCTTATCATATTGGTTGCCATTTTTCTTTTCAGTCAATCGCAGGACCGAAGCCATCAAAAGATTGAGGGAGAGACAGAAAAATTATTAAATCAACTCCCTCAAGGTTCTATGACCGTCATCTCCACTGAATGGGAGGAAGTACATGGCAAGACAGTGCACTTTCCAGACTTAGCAAGGTTGAGCGAAATTGATGTCCTCTCAGTTTTTAAAAAACACGAAATTACCCATTTGCTACTGACAAGCGCGGATATCTACCCTTATTTATCCATTTACGGAGATTCAGTCTCCTTTGTGAAAACTGACGAAAATCTTGGTGTCTTTCGATATGCGTCTCAGAATCCTGAGATTAATACTAACATGTTGACCGAGGAGAATAATCAGCTAAGCAGCATCTATCTTGTTGTAGGTGAACCATTAACTCAGTTAACAAGTATCATCTGTGAGTTCCTAAGCGAAGATCAAATTCAGAGACTACCTCCGGAAGAAATCTTTTTTAATAAGCAGAGCTTTGTTAATGAAGGTCTTACATGCCCATATGTCATCTTCATTGATAGCACTAGTGATAATCCCTTTAATTGGACACTTGTGTGTGTGCCTCAAAGTCTTCGGGATTCAATTGGTATAAGGTTTTACTTGCTTGATGAACCTTCTGAATCTTTCGTTTCCTTTAATTCATTTTACATAGGAGATAAGTATGTTAAATTATGGGAAGTCAAATGAATAAACCAAAATTTCGATTCATTTATCTCGTTTTAATTTTTTCGTTATGTTCAGTTGCTTTCTGGATTGGCACCCAAGTTGTTCCCATTTTTTTTACCAAAATTCTGCAAACGAAAACCTCGGCACCTGAAAATCCGAACCATTCTACACTGCTAGCTATTGCCCGGCGAGGATTCGTCTTTGAGTATGATATGAAAAAGGGCAACCTGAGGCAAGAAAAATTAGAAACATCCCAGCGAAACTTTGAAACGAATTTAAAAATGGTACTTGCCTATCATCACGTAGAACGACAAATGTTTAATGTTACATTGCAGCGCTCTATTGCTATCCCAGGGGGAACTCCCGAGCAGATTGATGCCTACCATCAATTGATAATTGAAGGTGAACTGGCTACTTCTATCTCACAACGGCAGACAATTGAAAAAAAGAAGAAGGAACTTTTGAATGGAGCGAAGGTCGCTCCATTCATCCAGACAAATTCGACTATGGTGAACACGGTAAACAATATCCGTTAACAAAGTAAATGGGATCGCTTAATATTTCATGAACTTGATGCACTTTTCCTTTTCAAATTATGCTGCACTTTTTCACTTTGGTTGATTCCGGCTGTGTTCTTCAACTTTAGTGGATTTCAAGTCCCCGTGTCTAACAATTCCTTCAGATTTCCACTCTTCCGCTTTCTACCTTTCCAACCTAAAGTTTTGACAAAATACCTATATCCCCTTATCCCAAATCAAATTTGACTTTAGGCACAAAATATGGTATCATTTATGAAAAATCGGGATTCAGAAAAATAATGCGGGAAAGCGTAGAACTTGTCATCCGAAGCATCCACCTGATTGCAGCAATCATCTGGTTCGGAGGCGTACTCTTTTCTACCTTCATCGCAATGCCAATCCTGCAGCGAAACTTGTCATCGGAAGACTTGTTAGCAGTTCACAACCGTTTTCGGACTTGGATACGATTGATGATTCATGTCCTTCTGACAACGGGCGCGATGGTGTTCTTTATCGTTGCATGGAATAATGGATTTTTTGCGCAGCAGAATGGTAGCGATTTCAAAACCTACATGTTAACTTTCGTCGCAAAACTTGCGGCGTTTGGACTCATGGCACTCTTTTGGGGGCTATATAGCTCTCTCTATCGGCGGCATCTTGAGGTTGCTCCACCGGACAACGAAGCACATCTCAACCAGAGTCCTTATATCAATATCTGGAGAGGCTTGACGCTGATTGCGGGCTTAATGGTTTTCGCTCTCGCATTGTTAGTAAAAAACTGATTTTAAAACACTATATCTCTTCGCTATTAAAATGACAGACACAAAAGTTCAAGCAGTCTCATGGAATATCACCCGATTGTGTAACCTGAAATGTACACACTGCTATCTCCCGGCAGGCTTCGTAGACACAAACGAGTTAGGGAACGGAAACTTTCAACTATCTGATATTCAAGGTTCTACGGAATACTCACGGGATGCGGAATTAAGCCAATCCCAATGCTTTCGTGTCATCGACGAGATCGCTGAAATCAATCCGCACATCCTCCTCATTCTCACTGGTGGAGAACCGTTATTACGCCCGGATATCTTGGAGATATCGAAGTATGCCTCCGATACCGGGTTTCTTGTTGTCATGGGCACAAACGGCGTACTGCTCAACGACACAGTGGTCGAGGAGATGCAACAGCACGGTGTCACCGGTGCAGGCGTGAGTCTCGATGCCATTCAACCTACAGACCATGACAAGTTTCGGGGCATGGAGGGCGCGTGGAAAGCGACAATGAACGGTGTTGAGGCACTCAAACGCGCACAGATGGATTTCCTCGTTCAGACCTCCGTAACGCAGTGGAATTACGATGAAATTCCAAAAATCGTGGAATTCGCCTATCAACTCGGTGCGAAGGTGCTAAACCTCTATTTTCTCGTCCGAACGGGAAGAGGCAAGACGGTGATGGACCTTACGCCTGCACAATATGAGAAAATGCTTGAGACGATGTTCGAGTTGCAAGCAGCCTATAGAGGCAAGATGCTCATCGCTGCGAAATGCGCCCCGCACTACAAGCGTGTTATCTATGGGCAACAGTCCGACTCCGCCTTCCTTCAAGGGTATCCGAGCGGTACATGCCCGTGCGGTATCTATTACTGTCGCATCACGCCTGAGGGGGAATTGACACCCTGTCCGTATCTACCTGTTAGCGTTGGAAACCTCAAAGACGAAAGTTTCGTTAAACTCTGGAACGAATCAAAAACTTTTCAGGACTTACGGAACCGGAACCTGCTTGAAGGGAAGTGTGGTGCGTGTGAATTTAGGGAAGTGTGTGGCGGTTGTAGGGCACGCGCCTATGCCACGACCGGTAACTACCTCGCCGAAGATGCGTCCTGCGAATATCAACCGGGGTCATCGTCTGTTACTGCGGATGGAGAGCAACACAGCACGTCAACTGTTCAAATTGAGAAAAAGATTGCTTTTGCAACAGAAACCGATTACGAATTGCAGTGGACGGAGGCAGCAGAAAAAAGGTTAAAACGCGTGCCGTCATTTGCGCGCGGGATGGTTGTCAAAAGCGTTGAAAAATATGCGCGCGAACACGGCTATCGGGAGGTTACCCCGGAACTGATGCAAGCCGTCAAGAAACGGTTTGATAAAACGGGGATCCCCTCTTTCAGGCCCAAACGCTAATGCAAAGTAGTAGGCACGCTCCGTCGTGCCGTAGCAACAACGGTAGAGGAAACCGAGATGCTTACGACAGAACAGATTGCCTTCTTCCAAGAACACGGATATCTTATCCTTGAAAATTTTATTGATTCGGAGATAATTGACGGATGGAGAGAGCAGGTCTGGCAGCATTTTGATTCCAGCCTCGAAACGCCAGAGACGTGGCCTAACGACTATGAAATTCAAGGCTTTAGTTTCTCACCACTGTTTGGACACCTGCCTGTGATGCAAGAGATTACCGAGCAGCTGGGTGGCGGTCAATTTTTTACTGGAGGCGGCGGTTCACCAATTATCAAATGGCCCAATCCTGAAGAAGCGTGGGCAATGCCCAAGGACGGACACATTGACGCGTATGGTGCCGTTGCTGGCTGGAGTCCTTTTATGATAGGGGCGACAACCTATCTTTACGATGCCAAACCCAAGGGCGGTGCGTTCGTTTTTTGGCCCGGAAGCCACCACTCAACGCTCAAGTACTTCCTCCAATATCCTGATCAGATTGACGGCAGTTTCTACGATATAGAAGGTTGGGATTGGCACGTACTCTCGGATTTATCCCCAGAGGGACCCCGTGAGTTTATTGGCGCTGCCGGTGATGTTGTGTTGTGGCACGCGTTTCTTTGCCACACCGGCTCAGCGAATGTGACAGATGTTCCTCGTTTCGGTCTCTTTACACGGTATGCCCATGAAAAACGGGACGAGATTAAATACGAAATTCCGGAAGATCTCTGGAAATATTGGGCAATTTAAGGAATAGTTGTCAGTTATCAACTATTAGCCCTTTACTGATAGAGGGAACTCAGATGCTTACAGCAGAACAGATCGCATTTTTTCAAGAACATGGATACCTTATCCTTGAAAATTTTATTGATTCGGAGATAATTGATGGATGGCGGGGACAGATCTGGAAACATTTCGATTCCAGTCTCGAAACGCCGAAGACCTGGCCCAACGACTATGTGGTCCAAAACTTCAGTTTTTCACCACTGTTCGGGCAACTGCCTGCTATGCAAGAGATTACCGAGCAGCTCGGTGAGGGTCAATTTACCGGCGGTGGCGGTTCGCCACTTGTCAAATGGCCCAATCCTGAAGAAGAATGGGCAATGCCGGGTAGTGGACACATTGATGCCTACGGTCCCGGTGGTTGGAGTCCCTTTATGCTCGGTGCGACAACCTATCTCTACGATGTCGAACCCGGTGGTGGTGCATTCGTCTTCTGGCCCGGAAGCCACCACTCAACGCATAAATACTTCCTTCAATATCCAGAGCAAATTGATGGCAGCTTCTACGATATCGAAGATTGGGGATGGCATGTGCTTTCGGATTTATCGCCGGAAGGCCCTCGCGAATTTACGGGTGCCGCGGGCGACGTTGTGCTGTGGCACGCGTTTTTGTGCCATACCGGATCGGCGAATATAAAAGACATTCCGCGTTTTGGTATCTTTGCGCGCTACTCACATCAAAAGCGGGAGGAGATTAAACACGAAATTCCAGAGAACCTCTGGAAATATTGGGCAATTTAGTTTTTTTAAATATTGGGTTTCTGCTCCGATTTGTCCGATGTCCAAATCGGGTTTCTGGTCAAAAATAGGATCAAAGCAGATCGCTTATGGGCATGTACGCCGCAAAAACGATAGCCTGTAATGAAATGGTTTTCACTGCAAAGCAGGTCCTACGAAAAGGCACGCCAAATCACAAACTCACTTGTCCGAACCGCAAGGAAAGTTAAAAAAGGAGAAGATATGAAGAAACAAAATAGTGCACAAGAACGGCTTACAGATGTAGAAGAACGCCTGACACGTGTGGAAAACCTGCTCGTTAGTATCAACAAGAAATTAGATCAGCGTTCCCCTGTTGATGAGGCAGATATCGAACAGACGGAAGCGTTCAAGCAGTGGGTAACCAATTACGTCTCAATGCGGTTACAGCAACTCGTACCAGAGACATGTGACCATCCCAATGAAGCTATACTTCAAGACGGTCCTTACCTTGACAACACCACAGTGCCATGCACGGAGGAAGTTGAACACCGGGTTAAACGGATACCGATCCCGTTTGTCCGTGAGATGGTCGTCCAGCGTGTCGCTGAAAATGCGCGAGAGGCGGGGATCGAACGTGTAGATATTGATTTTTTCGAGAAAGCCGCTACATTTTGACAATGTAAAGCCACAGAGGAGTTCCCTCTGCCTAATTTTGATTGGAAGGACTTCTTAAAGGCACCGCTATAATAGTTGTCAGTTATCAGTACGATTTTTCTGCGAAAAATCTTTCAGTTGTCAGAAAGAGACCTTTTGAATTGTCTCAACCCTCTTTTAACCGACAACTCTCACTGCGAGGCAAACCGATAACTGACAACTATTCTTACTGACAACTGAGAACCGATAACTGACAACTATTTCCTCTGATAACCGGTAACTGACAACCATTCCTCTGACAACCGACAACTGACGACTGACAACTACTTACTATGGACTGGGTTTTCAACACCTTCTCGGAATATCTTGAGAACGACTTCAAAAAGCGGATCGGCAACCCGAATCCTACCGTTGCCGATCTTTGGCAAGCCTTTCAGGTACTCTTCCCCGCGACTTCAGCGCAGCTCCTCGTGCAGGAGCCGGTGGGCAATACAGTGCGATTTAAAGCACTTGCGTTCTATCATGCAGACGAAATGGGTCCGTTGATTGAAACCCCCTTGAAGTATCTCAGACAAAATTTCGGGGGCGGTAAATTCAAAATCAACTTCTATCACGGCATGCAGTTCATCGCGACGATTAATTTCAAGCCAGAGGGTCCTGAAATCTGGCGCGATCTACCGGAAATGGAAGGAAATCCAGCAATTGACGAAGTCGCGACTTAAAGTAGTAGACACGCTTCATGTACCGTAGCCTAAAGTAGTAGGCACACTCCGTGTGCCGTAACCAAGGACAATGGACAAAATCATGCGTCAACAACAGGAATTTGAGGGATGCCCCTCGTGCGAAAATACAAATCTCCGACGGTTGGATGGAAATTCATGGTTCTGCTTAGATTGTGACTGGGATAACCTTAGCGTTATTCCGAAAGGCAATGACGAACTCCTCACCTCCCTCCGGCACGGAGATGTCCATTCGCGGCGGATCGCCGCACAAGCGTTGATTAATATCGGTGATACCGATCGGCATCTCGCCACGAAGATGGATTCAAACGCGCTACTCGAAGCGTTAGATGACGAAGATGCCGATGTGCGTTACTTCGTCGCTGTCGCTCTCGGTAAACTGGAAGCCAGCCTTAGCCTCGGTAAACTCAAGCAGCTCGCCCGAGACGATGCCTCCGCCCTCGTTCGCGAAGGTGCTAAATCAGCGGTTGAACAGATCGAATCACGCCAGTTGCCTTAGTGGCTAAAGGAAATACAAAAATATGGAAAAAGTTCGACTCGGTTATATCGGTTGTGGATTCATGGCACAGAAGGTCCATATCCCGAATTTTGTGAGCATCCCGGAATGTGAACTCATCGGACTTGCGGAAGTCCGTTCCGAACTCGGAAAAACAGTCCAAAATCGTTTCGGTATCCCGCAACTTTATAGCGATCACGGTGAACTTGCACAAAACGCCGATATTGAAGCGGTGGCAGTATCCGCTGACTTCGCATTACAAGGCGAAATCGCCAAAGACTTACTCTTGGCTGGTAAACATGTCTTTATGGAGAAACCGATGGCTGTCTCCACCGAACAGGCAGAGGCTATCGTGACGGCATCGCAGAAGTCTGGCAAAAAGTTGATGGTCGGCTACATGAAACGATACGATGCCGGAAACGAGATCGTCAAGGCGAAAATAGCACAATTCCGAGAGACCGACGAACTCGGACGTTTGACGTATGCCAGAAATCACGGCTTCGGTGGGGATTGGGTCTGCAACCTTGATACCCACATGGACGGAACCGACGAACCAAAACCGAGCGCGCCTGTCAAAACCCCAGAATGGATACCTGAGCAGTACCGAGGCTCGTATTTAGGATACCTCCAGCAGTATACACACAATATCAATCTGATGCGTTGGTTCCTTGATGCGGGCGACAAAGTTACTGTCAAAGTCGTCGATTTAGATGCGAACGGATATTCCGGTGTTGTCATCTTCGATATGGATGGCATCCGTGTAACATTGGAAACAGGACACGTTTCGCACTATCGTTGGGATGAGCATAGTCAAATCTATTTTCAGAATGGATGGATTCACACGTGGGCACCGCCGTTACTCTTGAAGAACACACCGGCGGAGGTTGAAATCTATCGTGCTGGCGAAGAACAGGAAATTACACGTCCGATACCGAGACCGAGCTGGACATGGGCATATCACAGGGAGGCAGAATACTTCATCGCGAACGTCCGTAACGATGAACCCTTCCGCTCTTCAGCCGAAGATACACTTACTGATGTCAGACTCTTTGAGGACATCTACCGAATCTTCATTGAACAGCAGAAATAGTTGTCAGTTATAGTAAAACTTAGAATTATGTAGACCCCTATCTCTTAACAAATATCCGCTTGTAGTAGGGCAATTCTGCGGCGTACGCGAAGAAATCCGCAGAAATACCCAAGCAAAAACACCCCAAATGCGACGTGCATTATTGCCCGTTGCGTCAAGAAGTACACAGATATTTTTAGTTCCACTATACCAGTTGTCAGTTAAAGAGGTTTCAGTTCAGCGACAACGGTTCTTGTTTGCAAATCACTTCTTAACTGAAGACTGATGACTGAAAACTGAAAACTATTTCCGCATTAGAATTTCCGTGCTGTTAATGTCTATCGCAAGTTCATAGTTCGCCTGCAAATACGCCGCAATCAACGGATGCCGCTCCTCAACACGGATACCGTCAACAGCATCGAACCATCCCCCCGTTTTAAAAATCACCAGACGCGTTTTATCGCGTTCAAGGGCTTCAATAACCTCTTGCTGCATTGCAGGTGTTGATGCGTACGAGACCTGATGGAATCGGGAGACTCCGGGTCGATTCGCGAAGAAATAGTAGGCACCCTGACTCGTAAAATCGAAAATCTTTTCGTTCTCTGCTGTATTT
>JAPPDN010000460.1 GCA_028824575.1 Candidatus Poribacteria bacterium
GCCAGTCGTAGCCTTTTGCCTGTAGAACGCCGCTTTGTACCTCTTTATCCCAGATTTCGTCATAGGGGATCTGCGCATAGTCCAGCGCAATTTTGACCGCGTCGTCCCACGGATCTCGATACGGAGATGCCGCTGATGGTGCATATACAGCGATCTTCGGTGCTTTTTCTAAGAGAATCTCGTCCATATTGCTGCCTTCAAGAACAGATTGCTTAATGCTGGTATAGTCGGCATCGCTCATCGGTTCAAAACGGACACCCATTAGGACAGCACGGACTCGGACATCTTGTGAATCTGGGAGAACGAACGCACCACCGCGGTAGTTCAGCCACCAGTAGCATCGGTACTCACGTGGCACTTCTAATGCCCAGTACGTCAAGCCGTACGCTTTCAGGTGGTTGGTCTGCTTCCCCTGCTCCATCGGTATCAAAAGCCACTGTGCAGTGGCAGCGTTGACCGCAATAAGGGATATTATCAATATAGAAAATCGGACAATGTGTGTTAATTGGGTGTAAGATTTTTTCATCATTCCTCACGTTTAGTATTAGTTTGGACAGTGCCCCCTAAAATGGCAGGTTCATGTCCAAAAATGATCTGACCGTTGGGCATCAGCGGTGCTTCGGTGGTTATTGGGCTTTCCGTGTTAATTCTCCAGAGTTGACCGTTGTTTTCATATAAAATCCAGTGTCCTTCAGGCGGAATCCAGACCGGATGAGAGCCGCCTTTCTGGGTTAACTGTCGTTCTGTCGGCACGCCGTCGCCTGCGTAGGTGATGAGCCAAATTTGCTGATGATTGCCTTCTGTGCGTGTGAATGCCAACCGATTTGGATCGGCAGGCGACCAAGCCGGTTGCGTATCATCTGCTGGAGACACTACAATCGGTTCTATGCTCGTTTTCACTTGATCAAATGCGTAGATATTTCGTCTCTGTTTCTCAGCGTTTGAAGCGATGTCATCCGGGTTTTCAATTGTTCCCGCTGTGACATACGCGAGCATGCTACCATCGCTATTCCAAGCAGGTGTGAAACTTTTCAACGCAGTTGATGGAACAACATATTCGGATCCACTCGGAATGTGCCGCATAACAACCCGACTCCGATTGCCAATTTCCGGACGTGTATAAGCGACATATTGTGCGTCCGGTGAGATTGCCACATCCTTTGCCATCTCGCGTCTATCAAGCAGCAAACTTCCATCGGGTATATCGGGGCCTCGGATGATAACGTTCCCGTCTGGGTCTTGGTAGGTAAGTGTCCCGTCGTTTGCGACTGTCGGGCTGTGTCCAGTGTCGAATGGGACACTCATGCCATCGGGCGAAATGCCCCAGATGATATTGTCATAAGTCAAGTAGATAACGCCGGGAAGTTGTTCAGTTTGTAGCGGATCCTGCTGTTCCGTAGTGGTGAGGTCTCTGGGTTCAGGTGCTGCGCTCCTACTTTCTTTTAGCTTTGCGGCAACGCCTGTCTTAGGCGTGAATTCTTCTATATTTCCAAGTTCCCAACCGACACCGTTTGCTTCCCAGAGAAAGCCGATGCCTTTTGTCCAATATTTCCACTCCTCATTCACACGTCCGTTGCGGGTAATGCTAAAGACATCTTCGGGTTCACCGAAGCGTCTTTTGATTTCCCAGCGTCCGCCATCCTCAATCTCCGCCATATTCCCGTCTTTATCAATGTAACTTGCGAGGATTTCAATATTGATATGAGAAGTTGTCTGCCCCGGAAAGACATTGACGGGGGCAGGCTCACCGCGCACTGGGTGGCGCGTGCCATATATTCCGACACCATCGGTGATGCCTGTTTTGCCATCGTTATTTGCATCCATTACTGCCATGACATAATAAGTGCCTGGCAGGACGTTGACTAAATAATTGCCATCTCCAGCAACCGTAATAGGTATCGCAATCGGTTCGCTGAAGTCGGGGCTATATGAAAGCGTTAAAATACCTTGTTGAATCGGATAGCCATCCCATATAATGCGCCCCGCGAGAATGCCCTGTTCAATATGTGCTTCGATACCGGGAGGTGTCGCGTGGAGGTGTCCGTTTGCATCGTAGTGCGCGCTTATAAGGAGATCAATCTTCCGATTTTCACCAGCACTCAGTGTGATCGGTGCCGGGGGCTGCGTTGTGATATCCACGGTTCCATAGCCGCCCAAGCCGTCCCCTTCACTGTATCTGCCATCTTTATTGGCATCTAAGTTAACGATAACATAATATTCACCAGGTGGAAGGGCTATATGAAATGTACCGTCGGTAGCGGTTTCGCCGCTCGCGATAGGGGTAACTAAGGTAGATTCAGCGTACACCTCTATGCGCGCAGATGTCCCTTCAGGGAGTGATACTTTACCTGTGAGTATGCTTGAATTTTCTTGGGCTGTCTTTTTCTGTAGTTGATAAGTCGCACTAATTGTTATGCCAATATCTGTGATGAGTTTGTTGGGTGAAATCAATACGGGTTCAGGGAACTCGCCGCGTTTGCGCATGTTTTCGACACCATAAAACCCGAAGTCATCTCCGGCGTCGAGTTTATTCGTTTTATTATTATCGACAATCGCCATTAGATAGTATTTGCCCGGC
>JAPPDN010001022.1 GCA_028824575.1 Candidatus Poribacteria bacterium
GGCGATCGTTATTATGAGATGCTCTATACAGATTTGTTCAGTAAAATTATAGATTATACTTATAGCAGACAAAACAACCCCGTCAAAATTACACAACCACCATCTGTGGGAATAACGACTTTAGGAGAAACGCTCCGCCAATCGGCACTGGATGTGATGCTGCTCTGCTTCTTTGCTGTGGTATTGACAACCGTAGCATTTCTGAAATTCTTCCGTTCTGATATTTGATACAACAAACTGTTAAGGTATGGCAGTGATAGTTAACAATGGTAAACTTTTACGAAACTTCTGTTCCTTCTACAGAATTCCTTTCTACATGAACGCAACGCTAACGAAGGAGATAAATGGCAGGGCTTATGCGCCACACGCTTCTCTGGGGTCTGTCTAAGCAAACAACAGAAGCGCGGAATGAGTGTAAGCCTTGCTAAAAACGGAGTTCAATATGTTAATGACGTTAGTTCAAAAAGAGATGATGCATCATATTCTGAGCGTCCGTTTTGTTATGCTCCTTTTGATGTGTCTATTGCTTGTTCCGTTGACCCTCTCTATCAATCATCAAAACTATCGTAAAAACCTTTTGGATTACCAAGAATCCGTTAAATTGTCAAACATCGAAGAAAAGATCATAAACCCGAGTATGGAACTGGAACCGGAGCTGGAGGTATCTAAACTCTTCCTCAAACCGACACCCTTGAGCGTTTTCGCAAATGGATTGGGGGACGCACTGCCAAGTTATCTTGGGATGACGCGTAATGGGATTACCCAAGGTCCACCGGCAACCGTTTCCGACTCTATTGCCCACCTTTTAGGGCATCTCGATTTTCTGTTTGTCGTCGGCACCGTCTTCAGTTTGCTCGCACTGTTGTTTACCTTCGATGCAGTGGCTGGGGAAAGAGAAGCCGGCACGTTGCGGATTAATTTAGCGAACGCCCTGCCACGCGACCTCTTTTTATGGAGCAAACTCATTGGCGGATACATCGTGTTCGTGGTGCCGTTTTTGGTGGCGTTTCTCTTCGGTTTACTCGTCATCGTCTGGCAAGGGTTTCCTCTGGGGGAGCCGGAGGTTTTCCCACGCGTCATGAGTCTGATGCTCGCCGCGCTGCTCTACATCGGTGTATTTTTCGCCATTGGTACAGTGATTTCCACCTATTTAGATAGTGCCAAAACAGCACTCATCGTCGCCTTCACTGTCTGGGTATTCGCTGTGCTGATTGTGCCACGCATCGGGTTTGTCGCGGCGAAATTAATCGTACCCACAAAAACCTCGCAGAGCGTTTATCTCGAAAAGACCGCACTCCGCGAGAATTTCAATGCTGAACTTGAAGAAAGAAAAAAGGAGATGCACCAAGAATTCTGGAAAGATCGTCCGAAGGCTTCCCATGAACAGATGTATGCAGTAGGACAGGAGTTCGATAAATTGGTGCAACCGCTTGAAGGAACATATAAGCAGAAATTCGCGGATCGCACCGGCCAGATAGATAGGAACTATCAGCGCGAGAAAGCGCGACAGGAAGCGGTCGGCGAGACCCTCTCACGAGTCACACCGCCCTCTTCCCTGATTTATCTCACCACGAACTTGACACAGACCGGAAAGCTTAAAAAACACAACTACTTTGAAGCAGCGGATCGTTATTATGGCGCACTTCACGCGGATCTGTTCAGTAAAATAGTAGATCACGCTTCCGTAAGAAGTTACCATCCAGATGATCTCTACACAATTGCGCAGCCACCCCCTATAGCAGTTCCTTCTTTAGATGAAACGTTAAGGCACTCATTGGTGGATGTGCTCTTCCTATGCTTCTTTGCAGTCGTATTGACAACCGTAGCGTTTCTGAAATTCTTCCGTTCCGATATTTGACACGAAGTACGACTTTACCATTTTTTACATTATGCACCCTTTCCGCCTCAAAATCGTATCTTTAATAATTATACTAAAGTTTGGACAATATTGTAAATTCAAGCTGCCTTATCAAGAAGCAGGATCGTATCAAGTTGAGAATCGGTGCTATTATTCTGCGAGTTTGTTTTTTCTGTGGTATCTGATGCGAGATCAAATCAACAGGAGTTATTTCTTTGAGAGTTTCTCCGAACTCTGTGAAGCCGTTATGGGTTGGCTTGACAGATTACTTTTTTTACGATTCCAATCTTTGATGGGGATTTATGAACCCCAGCAACTGAATTTAGAAAACTGTGAAATGTATATTTAATATTGCTTGAAGTTTAAGAATTTAATTCGGTAATACAACAACTCCTTACTGTAGGAGCGAGCTGGGCTCGCGATCTCTAATGATTACCGAAATATTTATTTAATCTTCATCAAGCAATATTAAATAATAAAGTATCAATTTTTCGATTTTTCCGCAGGCACAACCCCCGTAGGGTGTTTTTGCTTGGGTGTTTCCCCCAGGGTTTTCCCGCTCGACATTGATCGGAGATGTGCAAATTTAATATTGAAACTTGCTCAAACCTTGCCCAGCAAAGATGAAAGGAGTTTTTCGGTGAGATTCACACGTATTGTAATTGTAACTGTAACGCTACTTTGTTTCTTGTCTTTCTCTGTCTCGGCAGGGACAT
>JAPPDN010000143.1 GCA_028824575.1 Candidatus Poribacteria bacterium
GAAAATTTAGCCAAAGTGAATAGCACGATGACATCTCGACCCAATATCGTACTCATTATGTGTGATCAGATGCGGTGGGATGCCGCTGGATTCGCTGGTAGTTCGGTCGTTCAAACGCCCCATCTGGATCGGCTGGCGGCGGGTGGGGTCTGCTTTGAAAACGCTTACTGTGCGTCGCCGGTCTGCTCACCGGCACGCGCAAGTTGGTTGACTGGACTCTATCCACATGCCCACGGCCAACTGCGGAATTATGGACCCAAAAGAATGGGTGAGTTCGGTGGTTACCTGCCTCACGACAAAACCACTATCGGGGATGTACTCAAACGTGCTGGCTACCGCTGCGGTATCGTGGGTCCGTGGCATTTGGGAGATGACCATCGCCCACAACACGGATTTTCCGATTTCTGGTGTACCTACCGTTATCTTGGGGACCATCCAGACCCGCTGTTTGATTATTTTGAAACGGAAGGGGTTGAAAACCTATATCGCTCGAAGGCACCCGGAATGACACAGTACGGAAATATCTTGGAATTTGGGACGATTACAGACCCTCGACAACAACGCACAACTTGGACAATTGACCGTTCACTCGAATTCATTCAGCAGCAAGATGACGATGTCCCGTTCTTCCTATTTGCGAGTATCAAAGACCCACACCCTCGCATCTTAGTGCCGCCAGACCTACCAGCACACTATCGCGAAGAAGAGATGCCGTTATCGCCTTCGTTGCGCGATCCGCTCGATGGGAAACCTGAATTCCAAACGCGAGGAAAATTTCGCATCCCTCCAACGGTCACTGACGCTGAATTTCGCCGAATGATGACTTACTATTACGCCTTAATCACCCATATTGATAACCAAGTTGGACGCCTGCTGAATGCGCTTGAGGGAACAAATACGGTTGTCGCCTTTATGAGTGATCACGGTGAGTTACTCGGCGACCACGGCTTTACAGAGAAGTGTCTGATGTATGAGGCTTCGGTGCGGGTGCCATGTCTGCTCTCATGGCAGAACCATTTGCCATCCGGTCTTCGCGTCACGACCCCGCTGGCGGGTGTGGATCTGATGCCGACCTTGCTGAGTTTCGCGGATCAGGCTCCAGAAACGCCAATTGATGGGCACTCCGTTGCGGAAGCGATTTTGAACGGACGACAACCGGAACATCAACCGGTCTTCGCCGAAATCGCCAGCCTCGATGCAATCTATCACAACGCCGACGAACCGGAAGAACTGGCAGCATGTATGATGGTAAAAGATGGTGATTGGAAATACATTCGGAACCGCTTTGATATTGATGAACTGTACAACCTAAAGACCGACCCGGGTGAGATGCAAAACATTGCTGATCATCCAGAGCACCAGAACCGCATCGCGCGGATGCAGCAGCAAATCAGTGAAATGATTCGTCGGACAGGTCCCGGTCCTTATGCGTGGTGTTCGTAGCCGCAATCTCACCACGGGTTAGTTGTATTAAACAATAAAGAACAATACTTCACCTTGGAGGAAATTATGAAACCGCAAGATGCAAAACGGATTAAAGAATCTGTTCGTAAACATTATGCCGATAGAATAAAAACGGATGAATCGTGCTGTTCGTCACTTACCGACTGTTGTCCGGACACCAATACGGATAGCCCTGCAGAAAAGAATGGCTACACCGAAACACAGATTTCCAGCATTCCCACCGATGCTGCTGAACACTCCTTCGGTTGCGGGAATCCACTGGAATATACAGACGTTCACGAAGGCGACGTTGTGGTGGATCTCGGATCAGGTGCTGGGATTGATGTGTTACTCGCATCGCAGCTTGTCGGTGAAAGCGGCAAAGCGATCGGTATTGATATGACACCTGAGATGATTGTGAGAGCGCGAGAGAATGCCGAGGAGGCTGGCGCGAAAAATGTCGATTTCCGTTTGGGCGAGATCGAATCAATGCCTCTTGAAAATGAAAGCGTGGATTGGATCATTTCCAATTGCGTGATTTGCTTGTCGCCGGATAAGGATAAGGTTTTTGAAGAAGCGTACCGCGTCCTCAAACCGGGCGGCAGATTAGTGGTGTCCGACATGGTCGCCAACAATATACCCGGGTGGGCGAGAACCGCAGTGAGCGCATGGGTAAGTTGTATTTCAGGCGCGTTGCCTGAAGACAAGTATTTGGATTCGATTCGCCAAGCTGGATTTGAGAACATCCGGGTTCTCAGTAAATCAGCCTACGCGAAAATGCGTCAGGTAGAGGTCGCGAGCGTTAAGGTGGAGGCAGTTAAACCCGTATGAGAGACAGCAAGTGTCTCTGAGTGATATTATCATAATCTTCAGCGTCAAAACTCCGTCCTTTAGGTCGGAGATGTAGACGCTGCTTATATTTTCTCTTGATAAAGATTACCAAAAATATTAAAATATTCATAGTGTTCGGCATAGGTTGTAGTTAATGTTGTGGTAGATATACTAAACAAGTGAGATAACTACGTAAAAGCTTCACACGACTCTATACTTGTTGAAAATCTGCTTGACAGTCGTTAGTAGGGAAAGATTGCTTAAAAGCACATCCCATTTGAAATAAACGACTCAAAAC
>JAPPDN010000240.1 GCA_028824575.1 Candidatus Poribacteria bacterium
GAAATTGAACCGAAGTATGCCGAAGCTTATGTGAAACGCGGACTCGCCTATTATCGTTCTGCAGAGTACGAAACCGCTATCACAGATTACACCCAAACATTAAAACTCAAAAGATATCAAGCCGATGCCTACGCAAGCCGCGGTGCCGCATACCAATCGTTGGGCGATATGCAGCGCGCGATTGAAGATTACTCTGCCGCACTTAAAAGGAGGCGGAGTCCCCATGTTATACAGAAACGAGCAGAAACCTATTTCAAACACGGAGACGTTCAAAAAGCACTCGCTGACTACGATGATCTGATTAAACGGAATCCCTCAGCGATGGCATATTACGGACGCGGTAACGTTTATCTCCAACTCTCTATTCAAGGTCATGAGAACCGTTTAAAACTCGCATTGGCAGATATGGATCAGGCTATCGCTCTTGAACCGAATTTCGCGAGTGCATATATCAGTCGTGCCCAGGTCCACACGCGGTTCGGGGATCACACATTAGCAAGCCGAGATACCAAACACGCTACCAGACTTTTGATCGATGCATTCGACAAACAGATAATACAAGCCCTAATCACACAAATGCTAATAAATTATATGAACGCGCTTTGAGTTTTTTCTTGAAAAAACCCCAAAATTGTGATATACTTTAAGAGTGGTGTTTAGTATTTCGCTGGACTACCCTCAGTTTTTGCGCGCGAAGATTTACTTTTTATTCGGTATTGGATTTTCAATAGGAGGCTGCAAGAATCAATATGACCGGAGATGCATTGGGTTTAGTTGAAACGAGAGGCTTGGTTGGGAGTATTGAAGCTGCTGATACAATGGTAAAAGCGGCGAATGTCCAACTCGTCGGTTACGAGCAAGTCGGCGGCGGTTACGTGACCGTCATGGTGCGTGGTGATGTCGGTGCAGTGAAAGCCGCAACGGATGCAGGGGCTGAAGCCGCTGCACGTGTCGGCGAAGTTGTTTCTGTTCACGTAATTCCACGTCCACATGCTGAAGTCGAGACTATCTTAAAGAAGGCGTAAACTATGCGTAAGTGGATTGATCACACGTTGCTTGAGAACACTTGCAACATCCTAACAGAAAAGGCGAACCATAGATGCCAGACCGTGCCCTTGTTGAGTTGATTACCCGCCGTGTCGTGAACAGGCTGACGACGGACCAAGCGTGTAGTGGTTGTGCTTTGAGAAGTTGTGATGCCGGAAATCGCGCATGTGATGCCGTCACACAGCAGCAGCAAATCCCCGTTGGGGTTTCAGCACGACATGCGCATGTAACGCAGGAACACCTTGAGATCCTCTACGGTGCCGGACACCAACTCACCGTCTATGCCCCTCTATATCAACCCGAAGCGTTCGCTGCGAACGAAACACTGACCGTCGTCGGAAAGCGGATGCGGGCTATTGAAGCCGTGCGTATTCTTGGACCCGTGCGCGATTACTCCCAAGTAGAAATCGCACAAACAGAAGCCATCCGTCTCGGTTTAAGCCCCCCTATCCGAGACTCAGGTGACCTTGCGGGTGCGGAACCTATTACCCTCATTGGGCCCGCAGGAAGTGTCTATTTAGAGGAAGGTGCTATCTGTGCTACACGGCACATCCACATGACCCCCAGTGATGCTGACGCACTCAATATTAGCGAAGAAGATCTTCTAAAGGTCCACTTCCGGGGTGAGCGAGCTTTGACGTTTGAGAATGTCCGACCCAAAATTTCTGAAGGCTATGTGCTTCAGATGCACTTAGACACCGATGATTCCAATGCCGCAGGTTTAAAGGGTGGCGAACCTGTTGAAATCGTGCGTTAGGTCCTCCGTATACTTGAAGCAACATGAACCAAGAATTGATTGACCAAATTCGGAAAATCGTGGAGAGGGTACTGGAGGAGCAAGCATCTACCACCACGCAAATTGCAGACGAGAAACGACTACTCGCCATTTTTGGGGCGACACAACTCGAATTGGATGAACCGCTCCAGCAGCTTCATGCCTGCACGCAAGACGGATGGAAAATTACAATAATTTTGTCTGATCTCGCAACTAAAGTCATAAATACGGAACCGATTCATGCTATATTTGGCAAAGAGAACGTCCTACGGGAGAACACACTCACCAATATAGCAACTTTTGTGGATACGTATCAGCAGATCGTGCTTCCTGTTTTCTCGCATCCGATGGCTGCAAAACTCGCGTTAAGGTTAGTGGATACACCCTGCACCTATCTTGTATTTGAAGCACTTTCTAAAGGAAAAACAGTCATAGCGGTCACCGATGCCCTTAATCAAAATGGGTCATCCGCAAAAATTAATGCTATTGAGGTTGAATATGTAAACGTTTTATCCGAACTTGGCGTTCAATGGGTACCTATGATGCAGATTGCCGAGTCGATTAAGAACAGAACAGACGACTCACCTACCAGTTTGGACAGACCTCTAATTAGCGCAACGACCATTTTAAACCTGGACACGAACGTGCAAGAACTGGTTCATGCAAAACAGGCGATTATTACACCACTTGCCCGAGAGCATGCAAAAAAGAGAGGTATTAAATTAATACCCAAAAGTTAAGAAGCACCA
>JAPPDN010001028.1 GCA_028824575.1 Candidatus Poribacteria bacterium
CTTTGATCTTAACAATTTTCAACACAACATACGCGGATTTTGACGCGAGACACACCTAAATTTTCAAAACCTTCCGGCAATAACAGGAGACATTTTTATGGAAAATAGGCGCACCACGATCCCCGCACTGAGACCGATTGAAGATACAGATGTAACAACTTGGGAACTGCCTGAAGGCGCAATTGCCCGATTAGGACAAGGTGGATTACGTGATGTGGGATTCTCACCTGATGGTTTATATCTTGCCGTTGCAACCGAAATCGGATTCTGGCTATATGACACCACAACAATGGCACCTCGAGCGTTATGGGGAGCTGAACGAGGCATGTCCAATGTCGTTACCTTTTCAAACGATACGCAGTGGATTGCCTCAGGCGATCAGGATGGCATGGTTAAAGTATGGGACACACAAGATGGACGGTGCGTTACGAAAATAGATTACGGAAGCACTCATCGGTTTGATGATGTCTTCCATGTTCACTTCTCATCGGACGGTCAACACCTCGCTGCCTCTGGTTTTGGACACAGTGCCGTTTATGCTTGGCGCACAGACCGTGAAACGCCTATAGTGAGTTTTACCGTTGAAAATCCAAAATTGGATGACTACAGGAAAAAAGATGCTGACTACGACCGCCAATTTCCTATCGCTTTTTCACGGGGTAGCAATCTATTTGCGTTCGTGTCTTCCCCGGACAAGGTTACAATTTCAGATATAAACACAGGTGAAGACATTGCTTACCTTACCGGACATCCCGCACCAGTGCACTCGCTTCTTTTTTCCCCTTGTGGACAGTACCTCGCCGGTGCGAATCTTGGTGCCACAGTTCAGATATGGGATATTCAGGGCGAATCCCTCGTAATGGAGCCTACTACTTATGAGGGAAATCGAGTGAGACTGGCTTATACTGCTGATAGCACGCTTCGGGTTGCGGACGTTCATCGGAACAAAGTAGTGATTTGGGATGCGTCAAAGGGTGAAAAGTTAGATGCCTTTGAAACTGAGGGATACACAGATCGTGCCTCACGTTTTTCAAGCGACGGGACACGATTCGCAGTTTGTAGTACATGCGGTAATGTTCAAATTTGGAAAGAAGGTCCCCCTTCCACGGTGGTGTTATTTTCTGGATTTAAAAGCACCGCTGAGTCAGTCGTATTTTTGCAGGACGGCAGCACATTGATCAGTAACCATTGGGGAACAACCGGCAAAGTGTTCTGGAATGTTGCGAGCAGGGGAACGCATCGGATATTCCCACCGCTAACTGGGCGCACCTCTTTTTTTCAAAAAGGCATGGCACTCTCCCCGTGTGAAAAACTGATGGCGGTCGATACGAGCGATGCGAACATTGAAATCTGGCATATCCCGTCTGAAACCCTAATTGCCGAACTCACCGAGCATGAGAATCGCAGAATCACGTTGGTGTTCTCGCCTACAGGGAAATACCTCGTCAGTGGCGGTTGGGCAGATGAAGTCTACGTATGGGATGTCAAGTCTTGGGAAAAACGACACTCGCTTACGGTACATACAGGATCGGTTGTAGACATTGCATTTCACCCCGATGGAAAACTTTTCGTTACCTCCTCCAGGGATGGGACGGCTCGACTCTGGAATGTTGAAGCCGGTGAACAAGTTGCCCCGCTCCCTTTACCAGACACCTTAGAGGATACCTCCCTGTACAGAGGTGAACCCGAGGAAATTGAGCGAGTCAGCAACGGCGGGAATCTACAATGGAAACGACACCAACATATTGAGTCCATCGTGTTTTCGCCGTGTGGCACTCTGATTGCTGGCGGTCTCGGTACCTGGCTCGCCGATGGGTTAACTAATGAGATCCGAATATGGGATACAGAAACGTTAGAAACACGGATGATCATACTTCCATCTCAAGGGACTATTCGTCCGTGGGCACTGGCATTTTCGCCCTGTGGACGCTATCTTGTCTCCGGGGCTTGGTGGTGTCGAGGGCTGGACAAAGCACCTATTCGGATATGGGAAGTTGCTACCGGTGAGCACATCCACACCTTCTGGGCACATTCTACAGACGTCCAAGATGTCGCCTTCTCACCGGATGGTGCACTCTTAGCAAGTGGGAGTTTTGACGGTACCGTTCTCCTCTGGGATATGAAACCTTTTATCGGTTCTTAAGGGACTGCTTGCCGCAGTAAAATCGGAGGTATTTGATGGAAAACCGACACTCACAGACAACCACACAATCTACCCAGATAAACAGCGATGCGGCAACATGGGAACTCCCCAATGGTGCGATTGCGCGATTGGGACCAGGACTCATATTTGACATGGCGTTTTCGCCGGATAAAGCGTCTCTTGCTTTTGGAACGCGTGTCGGGGTATGGATGTATGAACTCGACACGATGCAGCCCGTTACACTGTTTGAAACGGAACGCGGACTGATTTCTAACGTTGTGCTTTCACCCGATGGGCAATGGGTTGCTACCAGTAACGGGGACGGCATCATCAATGTGCGAGAAATAGAGACCCAGCAGCGTGTCGCGAAGATACAAGGATGGCACGGCGGTACTTCCCGACTTGCCTTTTCACCGGATAGCCGATA
>JAPPDN010000128.1 GCA_028824575.1 Candidatus Poribacteria bacterium
CTTCCCTAAAGCGTTTGAAGTTGTACCCCACCCATCCCATGCCAAAACTTGTACTCTCCCCTTGCACTGGATCATTTATGAGAAACGCTTTGCGTTCTGTGTCGAATTCCTCCCACATCTGTTGAATCTGGAAAAAAACCGATTTCGCACGCGGTTCTGAATCATGCAACGGTTCAAGGGCTGCAAGGATCATGTTGGGATACACCAGCACCAAAAAGCCCCAGACAAACATAGAAACCATGAGCGCAGTACCCGTCCGACGCGCTACCGCTGAAATTAGTAAACCGATGAGGTAGAATACCGACATATACGCGACCGAGCTGAAAACAATCCCACCGATCCGGAGAAAATCAGCCGTTTTTAGGAAAATTGAACCCCTACCTGTCAGCAAAATGACTGCAAGCGATAGGCTCATCAATAGAGGGATAAGCAGGCACACCATGGCACTCATATATTTCGCTAACAGGATGTGACTTCGACGGACGGGATGTGTCAGGAGCAAGCGTAACGTGCCGGACTCGTGTTCCCCAGCAATCGCGTCGTACGCGAAAAGGAGTGCCATTAGGCTCAGCACCACCTCAAAGACAAAGACAATATCAATTGCGAAAAAGATATTGAGAAAAGTCGTATCCGATCCGTGCATCTCGGCATCCCAGAGTGTTGGCACAAAACCGTGATGAACCGCCACTTGGTTTCCCAATCGTTTATCGAGCCCAACATTGAAGATACTCAACGGATTCGGTGCCCGGTCAACAACCACGTCACCCGCCGAATAGGTTTTCGTGTCCCGCACTTTCTGCTGATGCGTTTTGACAGCGGTGTTGTAACTTTCTAAACGCTGCTCGTAATTTCTGATGAGCACAGCGGTATTTGCAACAACAAGTAACATTGTAATGAAGACTGCCGCCGCGAAACGGAAGGTCATTAGGTTGTCAAGAAGTTCTCGGCGGATAAGCGTTAGCATTATGTAGTATACCCCTCTACAAGTTTACCAGTTCCTTCCTTTTTCAGCAAATACAAAACGCTTTTACCAGCACCGTTTCAAACCTTGCTGGCAGGTCTTAGCGTACTGATATAGCAGTATTTGATCAGTGTCATTGATATGTTATAATCCGATCTAACGCGTTTTCTTCATTAGTATTTAGAAATTTGAATTCAATACTAATACTCACATTATATAGTGACGCGCGCGATGGACAAAAAAGTTGCTTAATTTTATCAGAGTCCGATAAAACTATTAGAAGGGAAATCTATAGATTTGAAAATATGTGGAATTGGTCCATACGTTGGGAATATGAGGAGGCAGGTATGTGTTAAAACAGTAGGAAAAAAGAAATGGTGGGCTTACCTGGAATCGAACCAGGGACCTCACGCTTATCAGGCGTGCGCTCTAACCGTCTGAGCTATAAGCCCACGAGCAGTGTTTTCAGAGCGAAAACACAGTTGCGCTCTCTTTGTCGAAAAGCACTATTAATTATACATTCCCAAAGCGGATTTGTCAAATTAATTTGTTAGAATCTATTTTTGATTGCGCCCCAAGTTGCTGCTAACTTAAGACGCGGTGAAACAGGACGCACCTTATCAATATCGGCGATGCTTTCAACAACAACCATATTATCAAAATAACTGACACCGCCGGTAATTCCCATCATGCCGACGGGGCCTGTTTTGAAAGTGTCGTTATCAACTTCTACAATTGGCTTTTCGTTGAGATGCCAATCCGCGGGTGGTAATTCTTTCTCCCGTTTCCTGAGATATATTTGATGTTGTCCGCCTTTCATAACGAGTCGATGTGTATACCATACGTTGTTCTCGTTAGGAAACTGTCCAGTTCCAACCAATGCCCAAGCTCCCGCCTTACGTGTATAAACCTGAATATTGACTGCGCCAGTGCGGCGGCTGCCGTGAAAATGGGATTCGGCTCCTTTAAGTCCGCCTTCCACTCGGTAGATCGTGCCGACAAAACTGTCATTTTCCCACAACCAGTCAAAGTCCCAAATATAATCTCGCCATTCTTCGCGCCCATCGGCTATCGGTATGTAAAGTCCGATGCCTGTTGTTTTCGCTGCCTTGTTTCCGGGGTCAGCAGGGTCTTTTTCGATAATGATTCTTGAGTTGCCCGAATTAAAGTTGAGATGTTCCCAGTTTGACGGTTCTTTACCGATGTCATCTTGTTCAAAATCATCAACAAAAAGAATTTTCGCGTTTGCCGTGCTGAACGCCGTAAAAAAAATGAGCGTTGCGACAACTACTACAGTTCTCATTTTATCTCTCCTTTGGCTGCGTCGGTGATAAAATTGGGAAACAGAGAAAATTGGACTTGAAATATACTTTTTATGGCAACAATACTAAGGGGAATCAGATTGGGAATATAATGAAAATCGGATTGATTAATAGAGCAAAAGGTTTGCTGTATCCTGTAGAAAAATGTTCTTGAAAGTTAAATAGTTTTGGTGCGTGTCTTGTAAAAGGTAAAGAGCGTTTGAACAGATGTACTGTGTGAGAATACACCCGTTAATGCTCCTTAGAAAGGAGGTGATCCAGCCGCAGGTTCCCCTACGGCTACCT
>JAPPDN010000344.1 GCA_028824575.1 Candidatus Poribacteria bacterium
CTCAAGTGTGAGTGAGCGAAGTAGTAATCTTTCCGTAAGAAGGGGCGGCGCGGTTCTCATTTTTCTGTGAACTCATTTTTTAGAATTTCGTACCGGATTGTGTCCTCAAAATAGTGTCTTTTCGGATCTTTCGGAATATATTCAACATAATGCATTCCGATCTTTTGCATCACTCGTCCAGAAGCGGGATTTCGTTTGAAGTAGTTAGCGTAAATAGATTCAATATCGTGTTTGCGAAACCCGTAAGCGAGGACTGCTTTTGCTGCCTCAGTGCAGTACCCACAGTTCCAATAGGGTTTCCCTATCCAATAGCCAAGTTCTGCATCCTTGTAAGGTAAGTGAATCCGAAAGTTTAAACTAATTTTGCCAATCAAAGTGCCATCTGTCCTAAGTGTGACAGCAAAATTAGTGCGTCCGCCGTCTTCAAAGCATTCGTGGCACCACTGAACCCACTCCTCCGCCATACCTTCTTCATACGGATGTTCTATCTCATCAGTGGTCGATGCCATATCTGGGTCATCAATAAGGCGTTGTACATCGGCGGCATCTTCAAGCGTAAATGAACGGAGTATCAACCGTTCTGTGTGAAGTGTCGGCGCGGTTTTCATCTTAATTTTCCGGACGCATCTGTGGAAACAGGATTACGTCCCGGATGGAGTACTGGTTCGTTAGCAGCATCGTCAATCGGTCAATACCGATACCGAGTCCACCTGTTGGCGGCATCCCGTATTCCAAGGCGCGTAGATAATCTTCGTCTACCATAAAAGCCTCATCATCGCCAGCCTCTAAACTGCTCGCTTGCTCCAGGAAGCGTTGGCGTTGGTCAATCGGATCGTTGAGTTCACTAAAAGCGTTTCCGACCTCCATGCCACAGATAAAGAATTCAAACCGTTCAACGAACTCTGGATTGTCAGGTTTCTTCTTCGCAAACGGTGAAACCTCAATCGGATGATCCGTTATAAATGTCGGCTGAATAAGTTTTGATTCCGCAAATTTATCAAAGAGTTCAGCGATAATTTGCCCCTTCGTCTCATCACCTGCTAAGTCAACGCCTGCGTCAACCGCTGCCTTGTACAACTCATCCCCTGACAATGGAACCGGATCTATACCGCTGTATTCTCTAACGGCATCGACCATGCGCAGTCGCTGCCAAGGTGGCGTGAGATCAAGTTCATGCTCCTGATAGGGGATCTTCGTTACCCCGTGAATAGTTTCGGCTGTATCGGCAATTAGGGTTTCCGTGAGTTCCATTATCTGGATGTAGTCAGCATAAGCCTGATAGAGTTCAAGCATTGTAAATTCAGGATTATGGTCTCTATCCATGCCTTCGTTTCGGAAGTCGCGTGAGAATTCATAAACCCGTTCAAATCCACCAACTATCAGGCGTTTGAGATAGAGTTCATTTGCGATTCGCAGATAAAGCGACTGTTCCAAAGTGTTGTGATATGTTGTGAACGGTCGAGCGTTTGCGCCGCCATAAATTGGTTGAAGCACAGGGGTTTCAACTTCAATAAAATCTTGAGCGTTGAGCATATCGCGAATCGCTTGAACAATTTGTGTCCTTTTAAGAAAAACGTCCTTGACCTCAGGGTTCATGATGAGATCGGCGTATCGTTGTCTATAGCGTGTCTGTTTATCTTGCAACCCGTGCCATTTTTCTGGGAGCGGTCGGATAGATTTGGAGAGGAGTTCTATGGAATCAACGAGAACAGTCAATTCACCGGTTCGTGTTCGGAAGACCGTTCCTTCAGCACCGACAATATCACCGCTATCAAAACGTCGATAGATTTTATAGGGTTCCGCGCCGACTTTGTCGCGTCGGACGTAAATCTGAATTTTACCTTCGCCATCTTGTAGATGTGCGAAGCTGCTTTTGCCGTGGTCGCGTTTGGTCATGATTCTACCTGCGACGCGAACGGTATGCGTTTCGTCGGGCGCCTCTTGGATTTCGGCAAAATCTCGATGAATTGCGGATGTCGTATGTGTAGGTTCGTATTTGTGCGGATACGGTTCTACACCAAATTGGCGGATTTCGTCCAACTTGTCACGACGTTGCTGAATTAAATCCTTTGTCTCTTCCACGAATTATGCCTCCTTTTCAAGGTGTTATTTTATCTCCTAATAATTATACTTTAGTTTTCTTGATAAAGCAACCCAAAATCGGGGGAATAGTTATCAGTTGTCAGAATATGAGTGATCGGTTTCCGTCAGCCGTCAGTAATTGGCTGCTTTTATTTTTCTTGTGCCTTCATTTTAAGGTAACTTTCAATGAACACGTCCAAGGCACCGTCCAACACAGCACTAACATTCCCAGTTTCAACATTCGTCCGTACATCCTTGACGCGTTGATAAGGGTGCATCACATACGACCGGATTTGACTACCGAAATCGATGTCCAAACGCTCACTCCGCTGTCTCACCAGTTCTGCTTCCCGTTCAGCACGATATTTTTCATGAAGGCGCGAGCGGAGGAGTTTCATCGCGATTTCTCGGTTCTTGTGCTGAGAACGTTCGTTCTGACACTGAACAATAATCCCTGTCGGTTTATGTGTAATCCGAATCGCTGAG
>JAPPDN010000068.1:0-2139 GCA_028824575.1 Candidatus Poribacteria bacterium
GCTGGAGTTAGTTTCAATCCGTCTCAGGTATTCATGCGTGTTGTTGACACCGAGGTATTGATGGTTCTTGGCGAGAATTTTGATTAATCCGCCTTGTACTTCCATGAACAGGATAAAGTTCTCGACGACATCAAGCAATCGTTCGGGTGTGCAAAGTGCGTGCAAGATTGTCTCTAAGGAGGTTTGAGGGGTTTCGTTTTCGCTGTGAATACGTTTCCATTCGGCGAAGTGTTCCCAATCAGCCGTGAGGCTTCCGACTTTACTTTCTGTACCGTTAGAGAGCAAAACAAAGGCATTATACCAAAAGAGATGTGGGATGGTGTCTTTATAGTCTCGGAGGTTGTCGTCATAAGCGGCTTTGAGATGGACATCAATCCGTTTGAACTCCATCAGCACTAACGGGATTCCATTGACGAAACATACTATATCTGGACGTTTTGTGTACATCTCACCGGTAATCCAGAATTGGGATGCAGCAAAAAAGTCGTTATTCTCTGGGGTGTCCCAGTCGATGGCCTGCAGCACCTCAACGGTTTTGTCTTCGCTGTCTGGATCGCTAAGGGTAACTTTCACGCCGTCTTTCAGGAGGGTATAAATCTCTCGGTTGGCTTCGATAGGACTCATGACTGCGCGGGATTGAGTGAGTTCCTCGACTGCTTTGGCAATAGCATCATCGGTTGCGGTAGGGTTGAAGCGTTTTAACGCGGTTTCCAGTCGGGCAGTTAGGACGACTTCGGATCTGGTTTGTCTACCGAGCGGACTCTCTTCCGTTTGTTCAAATTCGCTGTAGCAGTTCAGCGTCTCCCATCCGATTTCTTTAAGTAGGTTGATGGCAGGTTGTTCTATGAGTTGGTCTTCGCTGTATGGGTTCTGCATGGCTATCTACTGACCAGAATCAGGTACGTCAATTCCTACCTCTCGGATCTTTTCTAAGAAATTTGGTGGTTCAATGACTTCAACCCCAAATTCAAATAAGGCTCGCTTGAGTTCCGCGTCATCTACGAGATCTTTGTCATACGACACCAAAAAATGGACACGTCCAGAGATAGCACAATCAACGAATTTATCATCTTTCGGGTCACGACATAATTCAGCCGATGAGGGAACTTCAACAACGCTTGCTTGAGGCAAAAGATCAATGAGACGCATGGCTTCTGTACGTGTATACTGAAGTTTTCGCATAAGAGTCGGACGTAATAAAACATCCCGAATCTCATCAACAATAGCCTGTGATAGCACAAGAACGAATCGACCATCAAGCCAAAGTGAGATTAGATGATTAGCGAGATTATCCTTATGAATCAATGAACGGACAAAAATGTTGGTGTCAAATGTTGCCCGGTAAATACGCCATCGGTTCTCAGGTTCGTTCACGCCTCACCTCTGCGAGTGCTTCCTCAAAATCGCGTATCACTTCTTCCTCTGGAATATCGGCAAAGGTATTGTGGAAGTGTGCTACGGTTCTATCCCATTCTTCCCGAAACCGTTTGCGCTCACTTTCAACTTCAGAGCGGAAGCGCGAAACGATGCGCTGCCACTGTGTTGGTATAGAGCCATCACATTCTTGAATATCCGGTACGAAAAAGACTTTGTCAGAAAAACCGCAATCTTTGACGACATGCCTGAGTTGATTGATAAGAGAATTTGATTCTTGCTGATACTGTTGGTCAGCATCAATGACGAAAATGATATAGTCGTCTTGCTTGAAATAATTCTCAATCGCCTTCTTTAGACTACTGCTTATAGGTGCGCCTTTTCTATGACACTTGCGAAGCGTACTTCTTCCAGCTGTTCGGATAGCGATATCCCCAAGCTGCCTGAATCTAATAAATTCATTTTCCAAAAATCTGACTGCTTTAGCCTCATGGTCCGATTGCAAATTCCAAACTCTCACGCTTAGCATAACGGTTCCTCCATAAGGTCTTGCAGCAGTCCACTGTCGAAAACCGCACTGCCGATTCCGAAATCAGCAATCCAGCCAGCGAGTGCTTTCCGTTTATCACGGATGTCTTCAATGTTGATGACTTCTGTACCGAGTCCGGGTCGGTTGCGTAGAAGCAAAACACCGAGGGAGTCTGACAAACTCTTAGAACTGAAGGTATCAAGGAGTTGAGAACTATGGGTTGTAATAATTACTTG
>JAPPDN010000068.1:2149-2567 GCA_028824575.1 Candidatus Poribacteria bacterium
AGCCAGTTGTTCAAGTAGGTAAGCAATATCCTTCAGGGCACCAGGGTGTAAATTCCGCTCCGGTTCCTCAATAGCAATAAGCGGTGGTAATTCAGATTGGTTAAGCAACGTGTTATATGCAATGAGACGCAAAGTGCCATCAGAAGCATTTATTAAAGGTATTGGATTCTTGTATCCTTCAAGAAGACAGAGCTGGGATCCGCCATCAACTTTGCGATAGTCTATGTTGATATTTGTGGCAGCGGATAGGGCCTCACTAACATAACGGAAATCCTCGGGTGTATCCTCGTACCAATTCCAAAGTATGTCTGGGACATTCACACCATAAGGATTAAGTTTTAGCGATTCTCGAATATCCTTTGTAATAGGAGAGAATTTATTAGGATTAGTTCGTATGTGGTCTGGTTGAAAATCATAA
>JAPPDN010000840.1 GCA_028824575.1 Candidatus Poribacteria bacterium
TACTCCAGTATCCACCTCGAAGTGCTGAACGCTTCACAGCAAGTGTATTGATAACAATCAAGCTCTCGTTGATATTCAAATCAACGCTCACATCCCGAAACTTTATTGTGAGGGCTACATTAATGCTATCTTGTTCAGTCAGGCTATTAATGGCATCGTAAAGCGTATCGTAATGTTCTAAAGATGCTTCTAACACAATTTGCTTACTGGCTGAATTGTACATATTTGAAATTGTTTTCATATTCAACCCTGAATGAACAGCAACTTCCTCTTTGGTAAGCGAATCTGAGCAAAGTAGTTCCTTTTTGTACCAGTCGGCTGTCACGTTCTCGTTATCCAACTTTGCCCAAGCTATCCGCTTAAAAAAGTCAACAACATATTGTAAGAATTCTGCATTAATCAGAGTCAAGACTTCAGATCGGTAGTCTTGTCCTGCAAGCAGTTTGCGGATGATATTTTTGATAACGATCCCGGTAACTGTCATAGATTTTGGTTCCTTTCAGCGAGTTCAGATTCTAATTCGGTAAGTGATAGAGACCGGGGTTTTGTATCAGCGAACAAATGAGCATCAAGCATTTGCTTTGTACGTTCAACATATTCTATTTCCTTTTCACAAAGGAGAAAATACCTTTCATGCGTCAAGGCGACGTATCCGACGGTTCCACTGCCACCAAATGGATCGAAGATAAGGTCTCCTTTAAAGGAGTAAAATCGCACAACGCGCGCTGCTAATTCAGGTGGGAAAACTGCGGGGTGAACTTTGTCCGTTGCTGGATTAATATGCCATAGGTTCGTTTTTTCGTAGTCCTCTATAACTTTGCTTGCCTCAACCGTTTCGTCGTCGTATTGCCGAATATTCCAGTCGATCAACTTATCTGTTTTCTTTCGGTACACCATAACGCTTTCAGTGACAGAATTCGCCTTGTAACCGAGGGGTTTACGATGTTGAAAGAAACCACCATTTCGGTTCTTTGCAGCGTGGTCCGGTTTTGTCCAAACGATGTCGTCAATAAACTCCCACCCTATGTCGGTGAGACGCGGGTGCATATCGTAAGGAATAGCATACCGCTTGCTGGAATGCGCCCGGCTAATGCGCGGCACAATAACAGGGGACGTGTTAAGTACAAAAAACCGTCCGTCTTTAGTAATACGGTGTGTCTCTTTGAAAATAGCAGTTAGGAAATCAAGGTATGCCTCATAACTCTGGTAGATCGTATAATCGCGGGCATTGTAATAAGGTGGAGACGTAAAAGTGAGATGGATTGATTCATCTGGAATTAACTTTAGTACTTCTTGCACATCGGCATGGGCAATCACATTTTTGAGAGCATCTGGACTAGTCGGGTGATGAGGATCTTTTCTTCTGTTATACCGTCTCGATTTTTTGTTCTTTGTTTCACTGGCAAGATGTTCTCGGATAAGTTCATTCGGATGTTCGCGTAGCGAATCTAATGCTGTTTGAATTTCAGGTTTCTCCTTAAAGTAGAGTAGGGCGCGCACAGATTGTAGGATAACTTTTGGATCCTGGTCGGTAAGGTAGCGTATCAAAATAGGTATTGCCTTCTCACTTCTCATGCGTCCGATAGCGGAAATCGCCTCGCGGCGGGCAAACGTGTTACTTTCATCAGCTGCGAATTGCGAGAGTTTTGTTAAGAATTTTTCATTTTTGAGTTTTCCAACATTTTTTGCAGCAAGCATGCGAATTTTCGGGTTCGCGTGCGTGAGTAACGGAACGAATAGTTCGCCATTAAATCCAGTAGGCAATTTACCAAGGTTATCAAGTAGAAACAGAAGGGTTGTTTCATCGCGAGTCGGTGCGAGAGCATTCTTAAAAAAAGGTGAATCTGGATTTAGTTTTTTAGAATCGATTTGAGATTTGGTAAGCATACTCTTTGATCTTCCTCCTGTCTATGTTATGTCAAGTTTTTTGATGGAGGCGTACAGAAATCTTACATTACAGTACTTAATTCAAACGAGAAAGCAGTTTTTGGAGATGTTGTATATTTTGCTCGACCGCTGCAGTGTCCGGTGTTTTCCCTGCAAGTTGAAGATATGTCTCAAAAGCGGTGATACTCTCGCCATACGCATGATTCTTGTAATATAAGTAACCGAGTGTACGGTAATCACCCGCAGCTTTGGGCGACAGCCATGTGATGCGCTCAGCCGCTGTGAGGGCTTTGTCATACTGCTCAAGGAGTGTATAGGCACGTGTCAGGTTCCGCAAAATACGTGCTAAAATTTCCTTATCCGTGGTTTCCGCTAACATATTCCGTTCTAATAGTACCTCTTCACCGAAGTTCGCTTGGAGTTTTGCATGGAGTCTATCGTCGTCCATGAACATCCCATTTTCAAACACGTCGAGCAGAATATCTAAATGTTCACGTTGATATTTAACAAGAAAATGACTTGGAAAATTTACACCAACGAGTGGGAGTCCGGCGCGCCTGCCGACTTCAATGTAGACAACGCCTAACGTAATCGGGATACCTGTCTTCTTTTTCAACACAACGTTAAGAAAATTATTTCCTAAAGCGTAGTAGTTATCAATATTTCCTGTGAACCCTA
>JAPPDN010000536.1 GCA_028824575.1 Candidatus Poribacteria bacterium
CGCGCCGATGGTACTTTTCGCTGACCACCAACAGCTCCCGCGCCTCGTTGAGCACAACCCCACCCGCGCCGATATAGTGCGAGGCGTGGGCCGGCACATAAGCGCCTTCTTCCAATTGCAAGGTCATCATTAGATAGCCGTCGCCGCTGTGGTGGAATTTAAACCCGGCTTCCACCGCTACGGGAATCAACGCCGCCTTAGCAATCGGGACCTCCAGCCAGACCACCCGGTAGCCTTCGTCCTTCCAAGCCATCAGCGAAACGCGCAGCCGTTTGGTGAATGCCGCCGGATCTGGATCGAGAGCCTCTGGTGTGGGAATGATGCCGCCGAATGGATTAGTCGTTGCCGCAATGGATTCCATATCCCGCCTCCCTCAATAGCCGCTAGTGATAGCAAACCCCACTTGGCCTGTCAAGCAGGATTCATATATTTAAGTAAGATAGATAAAGAGATATTTTCTCTATTTATATCGATTTTTGAACAAAATTTCCAACTTTAAGACATAATAAAACGAAAAAATCAGATTAGGAGAGGATAAAATGATAATCCGTTTCTCTGTTGAAAACTGGATGTCCTTCCGCGACCAAGCGACCTTTTCGATGATCGCCAGCCGAGAGCGCCAGCATGGAGAACGCGTTCCCAAGCTCGGCAAGTACCAAACGAGAGTTTTGCCGATTGCAGCGATTTACGGCGGTAACGCCTCGGGCAAGACCAACTTTTTCGAGGCACTGTATTTTGCCAAGACCTTGGTCGTCAAGGGCTCTGGGATCGACAGCCTAATTCCTATCGAGCCGTTCCGCTTGGATGATGAGGGGACGAACCGCCCCTCGCGCTTTGCCTTTGAGTTACTGATTGACGAAACCATTTACGAATTCAGCTTCGCAGTGACCCGCAAGGCAGTCCTAGAAGAAAAACTCGTGGCAATCACCAGTACCAGTGAAAAAATGCTCTATGACCGCCGTGACGGAGCAATCAACTTTGACGCATCGCTCGCCAAGGACATGTTCCTAAAGTTCGCTTTCGAAGGGACCCGGAACAATCAGCTTTTTCTGACTAATTCCGTATCTCAAAAGGTGGACAAATTTAGACCAGTCTATGACTGGTTCAAGGATACACTCAATCTCGTCGCACCCGACTCGCGGTTTGAGCCCTTTGATCAGTTCCTTGACGAGGAACATCCACTGTACTCAGCTATGAACGAGGTGTTACAACGGCTCGATACGGGAATCGCCCATCTTGGTAGTGAAGAAGTTCCGTTCGAGAACATCCCATTTCCCGGCCCAATAAAGACCCAGCTTCAGGAAGAACTGGAAGAAGGCGAGACTGTTCGGTCGATTAACCCCCGCTTCGTGATCACCCGTGAGGACGGAGAGTTAATAGCAAAGAAAATGGTCTCCTTTCATCCGAAATCGAACGGCACAGAAGCTAAGTTTGAGATTCACCAAGAATCGGATGGCTCACAACGGATTATTGATCTCCTGCCTGCCTTTCTCGACCTTTCGGTGCAAACGCCTCCAAAAGTATATATCATTGATGAAATTGACCGCAGTCTGCATCCCTTGCTAATCTGGCAACTGCTTGAGACATACTTAGCTAATTGCTCTACGGGAACTCGGACACAACTGTTGCTGACGACCCATAACGTCATGCTGATGGATCAGCAGTTGTTGCGCCGGGACGAAATGTGGGTGGCGGAAAGGGATAGGTTCGGCGTGTCCAGCCTATTTTCCTTCAGTGAATACAAAGATGTTCGTTACGACAAGGATCTTCGGAAAAGCTACCTACAGGGACGGCTGGGAGGAATCCCTCGCATTCTGTCGGGGGGTGCCCTCACCAATCCTCATCTCATGGAAGAAAGTGGGGAGATGAAGGATGCCACCGAAAAGACGTAATTTCCGCAGACCAATTGGCGAGCGACCTCGCCGAAAACTTTTTATTGTTGCAACAGAAGGGGATAAGACCGAGCCGCAGTATTTCGCCACTTTCAATGACCATCATTCAGTTATCCATGTGGATTGCATAAAAAGCAAACATCGTAGCTCACCGCTCCAAGTTCTGAAGCGTATGGAAGATCACCTCAAGCAGAAAAACCTGGAGAATTCAGACGAGGCGTGGCTGGTGGTAGATAAGGACCAATGGACGGATGAACAGTTAATACAACTCCACACATGGTCTCAGGGCGCTGATAATTACGGATTCGCCCTTAGCAATCCCAAGTTCGAGTATTGGCTGTTGCTCCACTTTGAAGATGGCACGAACATCGGTTCGGGAAGCGAATGTTCTGATCGGCTGAAGAAGCATCTCCCCGACTACAACAAGGGCCTTGATATCCGAAAGATCACGCCCGACATGATCGAAGAAGCTATCCGTCGAGCCAAGATTCGCGATAAGCCTCCATGCGAGGATTGGCCGCGTATATTTGGTAGCACCACAGTGTACAAACTGGTCGAAAACATCCTTAGCGAAAGACCATAATCCCATGCAACGCACACTGCACAGAAAGCTCGTCGGCCCCAAGGCCCATCGCCAACTCCTCGCCTTCCTCGGCGAGCACCTGCCCCA
>JAPPDN010000684.1 GCA_028824575.1 Candidatus Poribacteria bacterium
CCGCAACCCTTGGACGTGGACGCCGCAGAATTTAGGAGATCACACCTACTGGACCTGGAGGAAACCCGACCAAACAACGAAGAAATGAATGTCTGCGACGAGATTACTCAAAAGGTTGCAATGTACCGTCTTTGACTATCAGCACTCCCGGCGCATAAACAGCGTCTCCGTCGGCATTAAAAGAGAACTTACCAAATACTGTGTCAAAGTCCATAATATTCGCCAGTGCATCTCGAATTGCAGTTGAATCGGTTGATTGCGCGTTCTTAATTGCCTCCGCTAAAATATAGACAGTGGCATACGACGCGGCAACAAAGGCGTTCGGCTCCATCCCGTAAGTCGCGCTGTAACTCTTAACGAAGACTTGATTTCCCGGTGTGTCGTCTGTAGGGAGCCAATCGATAAACGTGATTGCGCCCTCAGCGGCGGCACCCGCGGCTGCTACCTCAACGTTGGTTAATGAGCTCACAATAAACGGAGCGGATATGCCGAGTTCGTCCGCTTGAACCAGTATCAACGGTTTTTCGGGCGGCAACGCCGAAACAAAGATTGCATCCGGATCCAACGCCTGTATTCGGGCTAATTGCGCGGAGAATTCGGTATCACCACTCCGGAACGGTTCCGTGGTGAGTACCTCAACACCCTTCGCAGTAAATGCTTCCTGCAATGCTTTGTCTCGATCAGTGGAGAAGCCATCGGTTTCGTCATACATCGTAGCCACGCGTTGATAGCCGAGTTTCGCGTATGTTACCGGGATGCCTTTAGCAACCACAATGTCTGTCGCGAGCGGGATCCGAAAGACAAAATCACTGATCGCGCCAAGCCCACGGGCTCCCGCTGTCGGGCTAATTGCGACAATCTGATTTTCTTTGGCAATGGGAAAAGCCGCCGCCGTCGCGCTTGACGACGCGGGCCCGATAATAACAGACACGCCGTCTTCATGAATCAGTTTATTGAAAGCAGCAACCGCACCCTCTGGCGTACTGGTGTCGTCCTCAATAATAAACTTGAATTGGGGATTACCGAGTTGTCCATTATTAATTTCACCGAGAGCGAGGTCAAAGCCTTGTTTCATGAGTTCGCCTGCGGAAGCCAAGTGTCCTGTCAACGGTAAAACGACTCCGATAGTAATCTCGTCGCTTTTATCTTCTACCTGTGGTATGGTAGGTTGGACAATTTGTGACACTCGGTCACATGCGGAAAAGCCTATTATCAAGGTGGCAATTGCCACGATAAATGTGAATGATTTCATTCGATATGTTCCTTTCTTTTCGTAGTTGTCAGTTGTCAGTTATCAGTTGTCAGTTAAGAGAGTTTTTGTAACAATACACCCAAACTTGGTGTACGGCATGGAGGGTCCCATTCATTGCTACAGATAGTTTTCTCTTAACCGATGACTGGAGACTGACGGCTGATGGCTGAAAGCCGATAGCCATTATCAAACCCGCATAACGACGGGGAAGATGAGCGGACTCCGTTGCATCTGTTTTGAGAAAAACCGACGGAGCGCGCCTCGGACTTCATCTTGGACAATCTCCGATTCGTGCTTCTGCTCATCACTCAGGTTTTCGATGACGCTTCGGGTAATTTCTTTCGCTTCTTCTATGAGTTCTTCAGATTTATCCATGTAAACAAAGCCACGCGAGATAATCTCTATCTCTCCGGCGTTCAACCCCGTTTTAGAGTCGTTATCGGTAGATTGTGTAACAGTTACCGCCGTTTCGTCCGCCACAACGCCCTCTTGCGGACTGGCATCACCTGTGTCGCTGTGCAGAACAATAATAGGGACGACGATGCCGTCTTCTGAAAGTTGGATTCGGTCGCGTAGGACGATATCCTCAAGCTCAATTTCCGGTTTGCCATCAACAAGGACGCGTCCAGAACGTCCCTCGCGTCCAAATACTTCACACGTCTCAGGTGTCAGGTAGATGAGTTCCCCGTCCTCAGCGACTGTGATGTTCTCGCTTGGGATGCCGACAGATTCAGCGAGTTCAGCGTGCCGCACAAGGTTTTGATATTCACCATGCATCGGCATAAAAAACTTGGGCTGCAAGAGATTGAGCATCAATTTGAGATCCTCGCTTGACCCGTGTCCCGAAACGTGGACATCAGCATTGCGTTCATGGTATATCTTCGCGCCACGTCTGAGCAGATGGTTCACCACATTCCCGATAGCCTTTTCGTTACCGGGGATAATTCGGGCAGAAATGACGACGGTATCGCCCTGTTCTACCTTTAAAAACGGATGATTATCAAGTGCCATCAATGCCATAGCAGAGCGCGGTTCACCTTGGCTGCCGGTACTTAAAATTACAACTTCATGCGGTTTGAACATAGATGCGTCGCGGGCATCAATGAGATAGTCCGGGTTCACATCAAGGTAACCGAGTTCGGAAGCAGTGCGCACATTGTTGAGAAGCGAACGTCCACTGACAGCAATAAGTCGTCGGTGTATATTTGCCAGATCAATGAACTGCTGGATACGATGGAGACTCGAAGAAAAAGACTCTCGGACCTCGAGCGCGAACGCGTGCGCGGCTATATCGCGAATCCCAAACGC
>JAPPDN010000729.1 GCA_028824575.1 Candidatus Poribacteria bacterium
ACATTCCTGAGAGAAGTCATCTGTGGGGCAAGTTACCTGTCTGGCAATGATCTCCGTCTCACTTTCGGTTTAGGCAATACCTCGCATATAGATAACCTCAAAATTCGCTGGCACAATGGAAAGATTCAGCAATTAGGTGAAATACCGATGCGCCAGTCTATAACATTTTCACAGCATTGACACTTTTCGCTGTTGATACTATAATGGACGATAAGATGGAATCAAGAGATGGCTATTTTTTTCAAGATCCAAGGCGTGTAGCTCGTAACGTAGTGGAGAGCGGATATACGGAAAGGAATGTAAAGTTTCTAACCTACCTGACCGAACCGCAAGGTAAATTAAAAGTATGAAGATTGTTGAAGAAAGAGAGGCGTGGATACACACGCACTTCATCGTTGATAGTTTTTATATCACGGAACAGGAGTGTCGGCAAATTTCTATCAGTGTTGAACCGGAACTGATGCAATTGGGGATCCAATATGGGTTGACCTATAACATCGCGCCATCAAAACATCGTGCTATCATCGTTCTTGAATGTATACCGTTTGATCCTGTCAAAGCGATAGTGAAAAACTTGATTGATGACGTGATTGAAGATTTCCCGGTCCGGCTGCCCGAACAGCGAAACGTTGTCACCAATATTACTGTCGCGGACCAAGAAGCAGAACAGACGGATGTTAGTGGCCAAGCCCGGGTGCAGTGAGAACCTGTGTTCCGACAGTGCCGTCGGTGATATTGAAGATTGCGGGAAATTCATCTCGCCAACCGTCGTTGGCACTCGGACAGAATTGGCGTGAGTTGCCTTCAATCGCCGTCACACCGGGGATACGCGCAGCGAGTCCGGCAGAGTGTAAAAACGATGCGCCGGGGCACGTCAGGTCCTGTACGGCGAGGAACATATTATATTCTGCGGCGGCAGCACCCATTAGCAATGCCTGAGACTGTCCTTTACATGCCTTGAGCGCGACACCGGAATACCCTTGCTCACGTGCCAGTAAGAAAGTTTCAAAATCAGTCAGTGATTCGTCTATCACCACCGGTTTGATCTCGGCGGCTTTTTGCATCTTATTTTCGGGATGTGCTTTCAGGTCCCGATCGGTCGGTTGTTCGATGTAGGCGAGGCGTTGAAAGGCGTTAGGTTCTGTTTCTTGGATCTGACTCAGGAATTCCAGTAGGTATTCGACGTTTTGACAGGTTTCGTTAAAATCAGCGGAGTAGTGCCAAGTGTCAACCTCACGTTTTGCTTGTGTTTCTGCCGTGACTTTATCGATCGCGAGGACGCGTGCGACATCCCAATCCAGATCGTCGCCGTTGAGTTTAATTTTTAGGTGTGTCAATCCGTCAGCGACAATCCATTCGGGAAGCGTCTCCGGTAGACCGTCATTGAGACGTTCTGCGATATCCGCATCAGTAAGAGGATCCAGGGCACCAATGAGATGGTAGAGCGGCATATTAGACTTCGGTTGGCGCGCGGTATATTGGTCCAGATATTTTCCAGTGAACCGTTCATTCAAAAAGTGAGATAAATCCGCCTGAATGAAGGTTTCACCTAAACCATCGTAACTATTGATACCGTTTGCTTTTCCGAATGCATCGTGGATAGCGGCATCAATAGGGCTTGTTGTAACGACGGTGCAGAGTTTCGGCATCGGCGACGCGAGTTGCATAGCGTCTGACAATTCATCAGCAATACGTAAAAATTCGGGTTCAAGCACTTCGGAGAGTTCCAATGGATGCGCGCATAATTCGCAATCTTGTGTTGCTGCTACCGCCAATTCAGCGAGTTTTTTCATCGCTGCGAGGCTCTGGTCAAAAGGCGCGTAGCGCGGCGGGAATGCCCAGACGTTTCCAAGCGGCATGGAACCTTTGCCTTCTGCCTCTTTTCCATCGCGCGTCTGGACTTGTATGCGGACGTTAAAGAGGACGCAGTGATCTGTCGGCACGCCGCCGAACTTCAATGGGGTGCGGTATTGGTGTTCTTCAAAGTCGTAATGAACGTCAAGGATGCGGATATCTGTCGGTTTTGGCATAGTTTCCTCTTTTTAATTATTCCTTGCGGAGAAACGACGTGAATGTGAGTGTGGACGTGCGTTCCTTAAATCCGCACTCCATTCCATTACGTGCTACGGGTTTTGTATTATCTTTAATTTTCTCATCAAGACAGGAGCCTGCATTCTCACTGCGAAGCAGGCGCAGGTGAATCAACGGAAAGGCACGTTAATCTTGAAATCCGACTGACCGCTCCGCAAGGTAAAGTTAAAAATCTATAGTAACTGATTTTCTATGGCACGTCAAGCAATTTCTCTGTTCCTTGTCCTATAATCAAACGGAGGCTTCTTCCAATGGCGCATAACGCGAAAGTCCAAAAACTCACTTCACTTCTCGATAAACATCAAACATATCGGGACACCTGTCTCAATCTCATCGCTTCGGAGAACACACCTTCGCCGTTGGTTGAAGAACTTTTTGACGAACGGTTGGCACGGCGGTATGGGAATTATTCTGGCGTTGACATTTACCAACGGAATTACAAGGGCAACCGCTATATTGCCGAGATAG
>JAPPDN010000962.1 GCA_028824575.1 Candidatus Poribacteria bacterium
CCATTGCTCCATCCGCAGACGGGCTTCATGTAAGCGATAATTTTCGGTTGACTCATGATGAGTTTCTCCTTTTTTTATGGTTTTCAGTTATCAGTTAATTTCTCGTAGATGGTTGGTTTGATGTACCTGCCACAACACACTTCTTGTAACTGAGCACTGATAACTATTCCCCGAAAAGTGTTAGGTAAACCCAACGCCTCTTTAACTGAAAACTGATAACCGTTAACTGGTAACTAATTTGCGCGTAATAGATGTACCCAATTCTTCGCGCACAGATTCTAACGGGATACGTTCCATGACAGGTTCAAAGAACCCTTCAACAATTAGTTTTTCTGCTTCCGTATAAGGTAAACCACGACTCATTAGGTAAAAGACCTGCTCGGCATCAATCTTTCCGGCGGTTGCGCCGTGTGTACAACGCACCTCATGCGCCTGAATCTCTAATCCGGGCAAAGTATCGGCATGCGCACGTTCACTGAGCAGAAGATTATCGTTCTTCTGATATGCATCGGTATGGTTCGCCGATGGATAGACGTAGATATTTCCGCCCCATGCAGCCTGCGCTCTGTCTTTGAGGACCGTCCGATATAGTAGATCGCTGGAGGTATGCGGTGAAATATGCTCCTGTGCGGTGCTAACATCTAAGTGTTGACGTGCATCCGTAAAAGCGAGTCCTAACATTTTTGCGTTACACCCGGCGCCCTCCAAAACAACGGCTTGGTTTATCTTGTTGAGCCTACCACCAAACGTAGCAGTCACCCAACAAAGTTGCGCGTCTCTGGCAACCATCGCGCGGTGCGACGCGAAATTCCAGACGTGTCGGTTCCAACGTTGTGCCTGTACGTATGTCACGTTCGCATTCTGCCCAGCGAAAATTTCGACGGCTCCACTATGTAATCCGCTTGCCTCTGCGGTTGTAGATAAATTGTCCTCCAAAACGACGACCTGACTGCCCTCTTCAGCAATAATGAGTGTATGTGATAAGTCAGCTTGCTCCGCTTCGGACATCCTGATATAGACGCGCAGTGGTGCTTCAACCCTTACGCCTTTAGGAACGTGTAAGAGATAACCGCCCTGCCAAAATGCGCCGTGAAGTGCATCAAACTTATTATGTTGCGCGATATTCCCACTTTTCAACGCCGTCTCCAAGGTCACTGCTTTGTTCATGAAGTAAGAACGGAGAAGTTCCGGCTGCTCCTGCAGTGCTGTGTGGAGATCCGCAAAGTATACGCCTTTTTCTTTGAGTATTTCAGAATCGGAGATATGTTGGCGTTGTCCATCAACTTGTACAAGCACACCCGCGGTTTCCGATTCACTGTCGTCAACATATTCGGAGGATACTGTGCCGTTAGGGACACTCGGATGATACTTTTCAACAGCGAAACCGCGGAGATACCGCCGAGTGCGTCGCCAATAATCTTGGGTACGCATATCAACGGTACGTCGCCAGACATCATCTTTGGTAGTATGCGGCATCGGTAAAGACTCGTAATGTGCGTAAGCCTCTAACCGTTTATCACGCATCCACTGTGGTTCAGTTGCTGCTATTTTTTGAAGAAATTCTTTTGAAAAATCACCTTTTTGCAATTTTTTATCCATATTTTAATGGCTATCAGCAGTCAGTTTTAAGAGGTTTTCGTTTAAGAATACCTCTTCTTGCTGAAAGCCGATAGCCGACGGCTGACTGCCACTTAGCCGACTGAACCTTCCATTTGAAGTTGAATGAGACGGTTCATTTCCACAGCATATTCCATTGGCAGTTCCTTAACAAGAGGCTCAATAAACCCGTTGACGATCATTGTAGAGGCTTCCTCTTCCGAAAGCCCACGACTCATCAAGTAGAAGAGTTGTTCCTCCCCTATTTTGCTGACGCGTGCCTCGTGTTCAATGTTGGTATCGTTCTCACCGATCTCAATAACCGGATAGGTGTCCGAACGGGAGTCTTTGTCAAGGATAAGGGCATCACAAACGACGTGCGACTTACACCCTTTTGCACCCTTTGCGACATCCACCCACCCGCGATAACTCGATCGACCGCCATCTTTACTGATGCTCTTAGAGGTTATCTGGGAAGTGGTGTGTGGTGCGCAATGATAGACTTTCGCGCCTGCGTCTTGGTGCTGTCCCTTGCTGGCGAATGCAATCGAGAGGATGTCGCCACGTGCGCCCGGTTCCATCATATAGACACTCGGATACTTCATCGTTAACTTACTGCCGAGGTTACCATCAACCCACTCCATTTGCGCGTCCTCATAAGCGAATGCCCGCTTCGTGACGAGATTATATACATTGTTCGCCCAATTCTGGATAGTGGTATAACGGACCCGCGAACCTTTCATGCAAACAATCTCAACGACTGCGCTGTGCAGAGATTCGCTGCTGAATGTCGGGGCGGTACACCCTTCAACGTAATGAACCTGTGAACCTTCATCAGCAATGATGAGTGTCCGTTCAAACTGCCCCATGTTTTCGCTGTTGATACGGAAATAGGCTTGCAGTGGATATTCAACTTTCACACCTGGGGGGACATAAACGAAACTACCGCCACTCCAAACAG
>JAPPDN010000141.1 GCA_028824575.1 Candidatus Poribacteria bacterium
CGTTATGAAATATAGAACGGGTTTCAAAGGAGGTACGCATGGAACAAAACACGGCAAAATCGCCTTTTAAAGGTATAACAGATGGGCAATTTCTTAATGGGCTGCTTCCGATTGTAGAACACTCATTGTTTGTCGACCGTGAGCGACTGCTTGCATTGCTTGCGACGGATGCTGATAGGGATACGTTAACAGAAGTCTTCCGTGAGTGTTTTGAAGGCTACTACTATGATGTAGCATTTGCATTAGATTCTTATGAAACACGCCTCCTTTCGATTTTGGATTCTTCTGATACTTACGCCGCTTTAAAACATCGAGTCGCTATTGTGCAGCGTAAACGAAGGGCTTCACCTACAGGGCGGGAAGTCCGACGGATGGGTGCATTCCTCCCGACGGATTCCGTACCAGAGATAAAAGTGTCTGCATTATCAAATCATGCTTTCCGAGAATTTCTGCACACACTGGTGAAGTCCGAATTTTTTGCGGCACAAGCACGGGTGGTTAAGTTGCTAAACCAAAGGGGTGAAGACGCTGCAGAAACTTCCGTATATGAAGCAACAGCTGCTGAGGAGGTCCGTCTTCAGGAAGCGATTTACGAATTTTTCGTGTGTCATTTGGAATTTGAACAATTTCTTGAGGATTATGAATACGACCCGGACGAAGGATTAGAGATACAACCGGAAGTCGCTGAAGAACTGGAACAGAGCATCGCGGATCATAAATCGGGGAGAGTTAAAGGGACACCCCTCCAGGAGGTGGCTAAAACGTTTGGTGTCAATCTCAAATGTACACATTGACCATTAAACCGCGTGCTGAATCGGATTTGAGACGTTTAAGTCAACCCATTTACATGCGAATCTTCAACAAACTGGAAAGGTTGTGCGAAATTTGCGACGACTACCCACATAAGGCATTGAAAGGTATACATAGAGGGAAATTTAGTTTATCAGTCGCTAAAGATTATCGAATTCTCTATACTTTTGATAGGCATATTCGAGAAATTGTTGTTCACCGAATTGGCCACCGTAGCAGCATCTATTAACAGAATTCATAAACCTATTTCGGATTTACTAACTTCTGATACGCCCGCGTCAAATTGAAAGCGATTGGTGTCCACACCATCGCCGCCACCATCGCCGTGATTGAGAAGGCGATACCGGGAATCGTCTGTATACCCAACCTCACTAACTCAATCACGCCAGCACTACCACCCTTCGCAAACCGGTATCCAAACGAATCATTGATCTGTTTCGCGCGATAGCGAGAATCGTAAGAGAGCGGCATATAGAACAACTCTTTCGCTGCCCGGAAAATGGAATAATCTAAGGCTTTAAAAATCATGTATGCCGCTGTTCCACTCCGAAGCGATGGAGAAATCGTCAGCACAAGACTACTGACGAGGTGAACCACCGGGACACTTACATGAATGATGCGGAGCGCGACAAATCTGAGTGCCAACGGCACAACCACCAACTGCAAAATACCAGCGATCAGTCCGAGGTTTCCATAGACATCACCGAAAAACGCCGTTCGCATGTCTTTATCAGGTATCCCTGTTTCCGCCAATCCATTGAAACGGAGATCCAGCACAGTGGAGACGACTTGCGTGCTTAAGATCAATACGCCGATAAAAAGCAGGTATCTGGAACGAAAGAGCGTGCCTATGCCGAGATGTCCAAGCTTCCCATCAGCCTCTTCCTCACTCGGTTTCGGCTCACCACCGAACCTATAAGCGATCACACCGAACACTGCTGTAGGAACGAGGGATGCCGCTGTGAAAAGGAGTAAAGTCTCAGATCCTAACACCTCTGCCCATCTGCTTACAAGTTTACCACCGGCAAATGAACCCATGGACGCAACGGCACAGAAAGGTCCGTTAATTCGCTTTGCTTGTTCGGTTGTCAGTACACTATTGACAAACGACCAAAACTGCTCGATGACAATCACGATGTAGGCTTCACGGAACACATAGATAACCGCCGCAGCAAAATGCATGCCACGGACAAGCGCGGCGTAACAAGCGAGAATCAAAATAGCAGAAAAGAGTGAGGTTATTGCCAAAGCCCGCGTCGCACCCTGCCGCGATAGGAGACGACCGTAGCAGTACAGCATCACGATCATACTCGGTGGGATCGCGACCATACCACGCGAAAGATTTTCTGCACCATAGGCATCAATGAACAGGGAAGAGGATACAGAACGGATAAACTCATAACCGAATAACACAAAAGCGGCAGCACTACTGATTGAAATCGCAGCGTAAATAAGTCGTCGTGGAAACATAGGTTGGGTTAACCCCTCCAAAAGCTTTATGATCGTTCAGGAATTTTATCTTCGGTTGGGCGGGGGTTATGAACCCAATGTCCACTCGAATCTTTACCTCTGGCGACAATCGCGCGTTGGTTCCAATCATTTGCTGCATGGACTTCAGGCGGTACGAACCGCATTGTCAACCCACAACGCCGTCGATCTGATGAGTTCGTTTCAGAACAGTGTAATAACAGGTACGAATGCAACTACATCTGTCAGGCTTTCATAACAAATGGATGTGGAGCTA
>JAPPDN010000663.1 GCA_028824575.1 Candidatus Poribacteria bacterium
GAGTTCCGAGTTTGCCGCCAAGCCAACGGGGAATCATGGACCTGCCGGACCGGTCATAGATGAACTCAAAATTGAGGCTACTTGACCAAGAGGACCGGAAAATGTTCTCCTGTGGGCCGCGTCGGCTGTAGAGCTGGCGCACACCGTTGTAACCGTTCGCCCGTTCAAAAGGGAAAGCGATGTCGTCAAAACGACCTTCCCTATTCGCTTGCGAGAGTTCATCAACCCGTTTCTGAGAGAAGCCTCCTCCGTCGTTGTTGTCTACCACTTCGACGGACAGGTCACCATCTATGAGAAATTGACTTGCCATATGCTACCGACGCGCTGGGAAAAGTTATAGTAAGAGCTAATTATAACCGATCATGTACTTCCGGCTCTACGTCCGGCACGTTTGCCAAAACAGCTTCAAACCTCTGGCGACTACCTCGCTTAGCACGCTCTTCAAGATACTCGACCGTCATAAGAGCCGATACCTTTTCCGTCACTGCCAAGGTGATGAACTGATTCATTGAAACGCCTTCCCCTTCTGCCATCTGCTTGACTCGCTTATGTAGTGAGTCGGGCAATCGAACGCTCAGCGTACTCATGGTAAGGCTCCTATCTTTTCCAGAAATTCTTTGGCCGTTACGACCTCAATACCAAACGTCTCCGTACCTCGAAAGTCCCGTTTGTTATAGGTCACGATATACTTACAGCCCGCATTGACGGCCAATTCCAGAATCATATCATCCTGCGGGTCCGGCAGGTACGGCCGCCAGAGGAAATAGATTTCATGCAAATTGGCCACCGAACACAGATAATCAAGAAAATCTGCAATATCGTCTTGGGTAACATGTAAACTGCGTCTCTGGCGTCGAAGTATCTCTTCGTATTGAAAGACGAGCGGCACCGAGAGATTGACCTTAAATGGTCCCTTGCCAATCAAAGAGATCAGCTTAAAGGAAGCGCCTCGTTTAGAGCGAAGCGCTGTGACCAAGATGTTGGTATCCAAAACAACTTGGGACAGTTCCATCTCGGTATTATATATGATACCAATAATCTTGGCAATAGATAGACCATAAAGCGTATCCTTCCACTATTATCCTCTCCTTGGAAGTATCGGTCGAAGTCGCCGTGACAACGTGGAGTGAAGATCAATCTCAAGTCAGCAGACGCTTTGCGCCTTCTCGTTGAGGACAGTGAGTATATCGTGGTGCGCCGTTAGTTCTCGAACACTCCTACTCATAGCGCAGATGCATTGACGGGATTCCCACGTGCGGCAAGGACGCCTATGTGCGCCACCGCACCCAGTACAATTTCCCTGATGGTCACTTGTGGGGCCTTCGACAGGACTCCCAGTGGGGTCTGGTTGCGACGGGCGCGGTGCCGGCCCGTATCAGGTTCAATCCGGAACACGAAGGATCACTTCAGGACGCACCAAACCGTATCGCCCCAGCCCGGGGAGGCCGTCGACAAGGCAGATCAGGCGGCAAACACCCGGACAAGCAGGGCCGCCTACCTCTGTCGATGACGCCGGAAAGAGCCTTCGAATCACGCTCCGCAGCAGCGGCTCTGCGCGGTGATCTAATCGTCCTAGGGATGAAAGCCGTACTCGGCTAGTGATGTGCTGTAGTTGAGGGTCAAGAGCGGGAGTCTTCGACTGAGCTAGCTTCCTCCACTCTGCCCATCGTGTAATGATACAGCGCTTCTGGGATTCGCTGGTAACTCAGCGGAGGTATTGTCCATAAAATTTCGTTACTCCAGATTACGCTTCCCATTGCGCTGCTCTTTCCGTTGAAGTCGCCGTCGTATTTGAAGTTCTTCATCGTATCTTCGTTTGCTACCAGTGCTTCTTGCAGCGATTGAAGCTGAACCAAGTCACCAAGCTTAATGCGTTGCCCTCTTTTGTCCGTTCCTTCTACTCTGGCCAGCATAGCCAATTTCCCGTCGTAGATCTCGGTTAGCTCCCCTCGACTCTTCTCCCTGAGTTCCCCGAATAACGAACATATGTTATGGGTGTATCTGCAATCCTCGTTGTTGTCCAATTCCCATATCACCTTGATGGCAATTTCAAGTACAATCGCATTGAGCATATGCGCTACGTTTTTTCTTGACAATCTGTGTTGGTCCCTAGCTTGTTGTATCTCGGCATCGGACGCGCCTGACGGCAGCGGAATGAAATGCTGAGGACTATCGTCCAGATACTTAGCGACGTCCATGCAGTACCGCATAGATGACATCCTAGAGTCCAATCGGCTTTTCTCCATATTAGGTCGTCTCCTTTTGCCACTTATAGAAAATTAAAGGATCTTTTTTGAATTCTCTGTCAAGGCGCTCAGCCCAGACCAAGATCAGGCCAACTCGCTCGCGGGTCCTTCGACAGAAATCCTAGTACGGTCTGGTTGCGGCGGGCACGTATCCGGCCCTCATTATAGTATCCAACCCGCCCCTCCGGAATTGGATATCTCCCATGTTACGTTAGAGGCGCCTTCCTCCGGCGAATCCATTGAATTCGTCTAAGAACCACTCGGCTTGCTTTGTCATAAAGACGCCGATCTCTTCCCCCTTGAAGGCG
>JAPPDN010000701.1 GCA_028824575.1 Candidatus Poribacteria bacterium
CTTACACGCCTGCGTTCCGGAGTAATCAAACTCACACGCCTGTCCGATGATAATTGCACCGGACCCTATAATTAATATCTTGTCTATATCTGTTCGCTTTGGCATGATTAGTTTCTTTAATAGTTGTCAGTTTGCTTCGCAGTGAGAATACGATTTTTTCTAATGAAGATTAAAAATTTAATCGGGTAATTCTAAGACGTATGATTAACAAGTAGATCGGTTCGTAGTAGTGCGATTCTGCGGCGTACGCGAAGAAATACCCCAGCAATACGCAGAAATACCCTATCAAAAACACCCCAAATGCGATCTGCATTATCGCACGTTGCGGAGTGGCAATTACCCAATTTATTTCTTAAACCTCATAGGAAAAAATCTTTCAGTTTTCAGAAAGAGACTTTAGGGTCGTCAAAAACCTCTTGTAACTGATAACTGTTAACTGTTAACTTCCCTCATCATCTCTGTAAAACGCGAAAAGAGATAACTGGCATCGTGCGGCCCGGGGGATGCCTCCGGGTGATACTGGACAGAAAAAACGGGATACTCCCGATGCCGTATCCCTTCAAGTGTGTCATCATTTAGATTGATATGCGTAATGTCAACGCTATTTGGCAGTGAATCAATATCAACACAGAATCCATGATTTTGTGAGGTAATCTCAACCTTGTCGGTTTCAAGATGCTTGACAGGTTGATTTGCCCCTCGATGTCCGAACTTCAGTTTGAACGTCTTTCCACCGAGGGCAAGCCCAAGAAGTTGGTGCCCCAAACAGATCCCGAAAAGCGGTTTTTTGCCCATCAAACCCCGGATCGTTTCGATTGCATAATCGACTGGCATCGGATCCCCCGGACCGTTTGACAGAAAAACACCATCCGGCTCCGCCGCGAGAATCTCCTCAGCAGATGTCTGCGCCGGCACAACTTGCACCTCGCATCCGTGTTCCGTGAGTTGACGCAAGATATTGTATTTAATACCGAAATCAAGGGCAACAACTTTGTACCAGTTTCCAGTTTCCAGTTTCCAGTTTCCAGTTTCCAGAGAAGAGTGTTTTTGATAGGGTGTTTCTTCTCCTTTTCTTAACTGGTAACTGGTAACTGGCCACTGGTAACTATTTGGGCATGTCACGCGTTGCACCAAATCCCAACCGATCAAGCCGCGCCACGCTTTGGCTTTCGCAACAAGACTTTCAGGATTCAGATCCTCCGTGGAGAGGCATCCATTCATTACGCCGTGAACTCGGAGGCGGCGAGTCAGTGCACGGGTATCAATCCCTTGAATGCCGATGATATTATGCTCGGCGAGGTAAGTATCTAAACTCCATTTTGAACGCCAATTGCTATGGTATGCGCTATATTCGCGAACGACAAACCCTTCCACCTGTGGACCGATGGATTCAACATCTGCTTCGTTGCAGCCGTAATTACCTATCAAAGGGTATGTCATTGTGACGATCTGTCCTTTGTAGGAAGGATCAGTCAACACCTCTTGATAGCCTGTCATACTGGTATTGAAGACGACCTCACCAACGGTTTCACCCGTCGCGCCAAACTGCTCGCCCTCAAAAACTGTGCCATCGGCTAATGCTAAAATTACTTTCATAGTTCCCTTCCATCGCGGAGTGTAATCACCTGCCAGCCTTTAAGTTCCCAGCCCGTGAAAGGTGTGTTGCGACTTTTTGAACAAGATTTTGTTACGTCAACCGGACGAACCGAGTCAATATCAATGACGGTAACATCTCCGACTGCACCCACAGAAAGGGTACCCCGGTCAATGCCGAGTATATTCGCTGGAATAACGGTCATCTTTGAAATCACTTCCGTCAATGTGAGGTGTCCCGGTTGCACAAGGTATGTAAACACAAGCGGTAGACATGTCTCTAAACCGATAATTCCGTTGGGCGCATCAAGCATACCTTGTGCCTTTTCGGAAGGCGCGTGCGGTGCATGGTCGGTGGCAATTGCGTCAATCGTACCATCGCACAAACCTTCAATGATAGCATCGATATCGGTCTGTGTGCGGAGCGGCTGAGGCATCTTAGCATTCGTCCCCTGTTTTTCTACCTCTGTATCGGTGAGGATCCAGTGGTGTGGACACGCCTCGGCAGTCACATGAACCCCCCGTTTTTTCGCTTGACGTATCAACCTAACGCCACCCGCAGTGCTGACGTGGAGTACATGGAGATGTCCGCCTGTCATCTCCGCTAACATGATGTCGCGCGCGACGATGATGTCTTCTGCAGCGTTCGGGCTACCGATAAGCCCCAGTTTTCGGGATGTCTCTCCCAGATTCATGACAGCACCGGCGTTGAGGTTATGCTCTTCGCAGTGGACCATGATCGGAAAACCGAGTTCTGCGCTCAAGGTAAGTGCATCGCGCATGAGCGCGGCGTTCATGACAGTAACGCCATCATCGCTGAAACCGACTGCACCTGCTGAACGCATTCCACGCATATCGGTAAGTTCCTCACCAGCAAGGTCCTTCGTAATACTTCCGAAAGGACGTGCGCAAAAGATCACGATGCGGATTCATCACAAGGCAGGAGAGCGTCTGTAT
>JAPPDN010000728.1 GCA_028824575.1 Candidatus Poribacteria bacterium
ATATATGATGCTACTGCCACAACAACCCTCTTTCACTGATAACTGAAAGGTTTTTCGCAGAAAAACCGAACTGACAACTGACGACTACTCTAAGAAGTTCGTAAAAATGGTTCCGCTGCGAAAACGTTCGTCGTTGAGAATATTTCGGAAGAGTGGGATTGTCGTCTTTATGCCTTCAATCTCGAATTCGGACAGTGCCCGCTTCAACCGGGCAATCGCTTCTTCCCGATCCCTACCGGACGCAATGAGTTTCGCAATGAGTGAATCGTAGTGCGGCGACACAGTGTATCCGGTGTAGATACATCCGTCAACCCGGATACCGATACCCCCCGGTGGATGGTAATTTGTGACAAGCCCTGGGGAAGGCATGAAGTTGTTCAACGGGTCCTCAGCGTTAATTCTACACTCAATGGCATGCCCCTGGATCTGAATATCGGATTGATTGTACCCAAGCTGCTCCCCCATTGCAAGCCGGATCTGTTCTTTGATCAAATCAGTACCGGTTATGCTCTCAGAGATAGTATGTTCCACCTGAATCCGTGTATTCATCTCCAAGAAATAGTAGTTATCATCTTTATCAACAACAAACTCAATAGTTCCCGCGTTTGTATAGCCGATGGCTTTTGCAGCTTTAGCGGCAGCTTTACAGATTTCTGAACGGAGTTTCGGTGGAATAGAGGCAGCGGGGGCTTCTTCAAGGAGTTTTTGCTGTTTACGTTGAATAGAGCATTCACGTTCACCGAAGTGGACGACATTGCCGTGTAAATCCCCTAAAATCTGGACCTCAATATGCCGCGCCTCTTCAATCCATTTTTCAATGTAGACATCCCCGTTCCCAAAAGCAGCTTCGCCTTCTGCCTTCGCGGTGTGAAAAAGGGTTAGCAGGCTGGGCCGGTTCTCAGCGATTCGGATACCGCGCCCGCCGCCACCAGCAACGGCTTTGATCCCAACAGGATAGCCAATCTTCTCTGCAAGCTGCGCCGCTTCGTCAGCTGTCTCAACTGTCCCTTTTTTGCTGTTTTTGCGTTTGCCACTTCGGCTACCCGGTACAAGTTTTAAGCCCGCTTTTGCTACGGTCTCACGTGCCTGCACTTTATTCCCCATAGTCGCAATATTCGTGACAGAGGGCCCAATAAACTTTATTTCGTGTGCCTCACAAATCTCGGCAAACTGCGCGTCCTCAGCGAGAAACCCCGTCCCTGGATGAATGGCGTTGACATTCGCGAAATCCGCAACTGCGATGATATTCGCATATTTGAGATAACTCTCTGCTGAAGGTGGAGGACCGATGCAGTACGCCTCGTCAGCATATTTAACGTGCAGTGCATCTTCATCCGCGGTCGAGAAGATAGCTACCGTCTTAATCCCCATGTCTTTGCAGGCTCGGATCACGCGAACAGCGATCTCACCGCGATTTGCTATTAGTATCTTTTTTATCATATCTTTATATGTCGCGATCGGGAGATCACGCCTACAACTGTTTCACGCGGAACAAAGGTTGGGAATATTCAACCGCTTCGCCATCTTCAGCAAGAATTTCTAAAATTTCGCAGTTAAAAGAAGCTTCCACAGGATTGTAAGTCTTCATAACTTCGAGCATCCCTACAGGTTCACCGGTGCTGACCGTATCCCCAACTTGCACAAAATGCGATTCATCAGGAGCAGGCGCACGATAGAAACGCCCAGGCATCGGCGCGCTGATGTAGACACTCTGTCCATCACCATCCACCTCCACTTCCGCCTTTTCTCCCGGCAGATGCGGTGTTCCCACCGCCATACCTGCCTCGGTTGACTGTGGTGAAGGCATTCGCTCATAGCCGCCCGGGTTTCCACGGTATCTGGAGACTTGCACCTCAAATTCGTTGTCCCGAACACGGACCTCCGTGAGATCCGAGCGGTCGAGCACCTCTGCTAACCGTTCAACGAGTTCAAGGATATCACTATAGTCTTGTTCCCCAGATTGAGATTTATCCTTGGGTCTGTTTTGACGCAAACTATTATATCCTTTCTACATATTTTCCGGTCCGCGTGTCAACTTTGATACGCGTTTCGTTTTGCACAAAAAGTGGAACGTTAACAACGCCACCTGTCTCAAGCGTAGCACGTTTGGAACCACCACTGACGGTATCACCCCGCAATCCGGGATCGGTTTCAACGATTTGAAGTTCAACGAAGTTCGGAAGTTCAACCGCGAGCGGTACCTGTCCATCCATTTTGACGGTGACAGTCTCTCCTTCTTTCAGAAACTTCAAGCTATCCTCAATGAGAGCCAGCGGAAGTGTATATTGTTCAAATGATTCGTTGTCCATAAACCACAGGACATCACCATCTCGGTACAGATACTGCATCTTGTGATCCATGACCCGGACGGTTTCGACAGTCTCATTAGATCGGAACGTGCGATCCAAAACTGCACCATCCGTGATACGTTTGATCTTTGTCCGTGCGAATGCACTGCCCTTCCCCGGTTTCACATGTTGACAATCGACGATAGTATAAATGGTATCATTGAGTCGGATAACCAACCCGTTGCGTAAATCGTTAAGTG
>JAPPDN010000973.1 GCA_028824575.1 Candidatus Poribacteria bacterium
AAGAATTCTTGTATCTCTACTGCTGGATCCTTCAGTGGTGTCAAAGCCACATCCACAACTAAGCGTTCCTGATTGAGCACGAACGGTTCGTTATAGGGTTTGTAATCTGCATCTTCAACAATTAGCGTGTGCGCGTCACCGTAAACAATACCTTGAAAAGAGTAGACCCCCTCCACACCAGTTTCAACTGAGGACTCTAACAGTTTTACAGTAGCCCCCGGAATCGGGTTTCCTGTCCCAGCATCGGTAATGGTGCCAGAAACCGTACCGTACTCAAGCACGACCGGTTTTTCAGGTTCAGGTTCAGGTTCAAGTGGATCTTCAGCCTGTTCACATGCAGAAATGCATACCACGAATAATAAAAACAAAACTATTTTTGGGGGTATCATAGTTTATCTATCACTCCTTATAAGTGTTGTCCGGCGAGGTCTCTGCCGCGCTGCTGCACGTTTTCAAGGAAACTCCTTCAATCAAAAAACTTCTCAAGTGTCTGTGAATTTGGCGGTTTCGTGAGTAACGAAACGATTATCAAGGTAACAGACGAAACAGCGATCAGGATCGTAACAGGCATAACCCCTGTTCCGCCCACAGTGTATCCCGGTGTCTGCCAGTTGCGGAGAAAAAAATAGAGCCATAACAGAATAACGCTTATAATCGCGGCGAATACTCCGCTTTTCGTACTCCGCCGCCAGAACAGTGCCGCTACCACAATCGGAAAAAGCCCCGAAAACCCTGTGAATGACCAGATCGCGAGCCTAAAAATGCTCGGTGTCGCAATGAGAGAGATCAGATAGGTGATGCAAAGCACACCGCTGACAAACAGCCGCCCGACCCATACCCGCTGTTTCTCGGAAAACGCCTCTCGACGATAATGCCCAATAATATCATGTGTGAACATGCTCCCAATAGCGAGTGATTGTGAGTCGAGTGACGACATAATCGCCGCGAAGACACCTGCGCCTAAAAACCCCGCCAACACACCGGGCGCGTGCATACCGATCATCTGAATCAGCACATTGTTTGCTTGCGATCCCTGTAAACCCGGGACATCTACATTTCCTAATATTCCGAGCAGCACGCTCGGAATCCACACAATTGCGATACACAATGGATACAGGATAATTGCATAACGGAACGTACCGACATCTTTTGCGGTTAGGAAATGTGAGAAGATATGCGGAAACATACCGACACAGAGCGGAATACAGAGATATGTCAATAGTTCTAACGGCTTAATATGCTCCGCCTGCATCAGCAACCCCGGATCAACTTTAGAGATTGCGTTTGCAAAACCGCCCATTCGATGCGTGATAACAAAGAAGGTAATACCTCCGAGCGTCATGAAAACGAGTGTCTGGAAGGTATTCACCCAAGCCGTACCTCGCATCCCGCTGTAGGTAACGTAACAGAGCACAACAGCGCAGATGAGTAAACCGCCAGCCCATTGTGGAATTTTGCCATCTGTGAGGGTCGCCAATGTCCCTCCGCCGCCCATCACTCCGATCAGCAGATACGGTATGAGCAGCAACACAAATAAAATGAAGAGCAATAGTCCTATGCCATCGGACTCCCAGCGGTCTCGGAAGTACTGCGCTTGTGTTACATAGCCGAACCGTTTTCCAATCCGCCATAAGCGGGTCCCGATAAAGAGGAACACACACGGCACAACGATCGCAGAAGAAGAAGCCATCAGCGCAAAGACACCGATACCTCTATGATAGGCTTCACCGGATGCCCCGAGAATCGAGAACGCTGTCATATTCGTACCGAAAAGCGTCATCAACAGGATAAACCAATTGATGGTCCGGCTCGCGACGAAGTAGTCCTCCCCAGTATTTCGGAAAAGTTTATGACTCAAAACACCGAGAATCAATACCACAGCAAGGTACGAAAAAATAACAACAAGACTCATTTCTGTCCCCAGTCCTTTCTGGCTTTGACGAAAGCGGCCATCAGTACCGCTGCCACAAGGCAGTAACCGATATGATAGAGCAACCCTACCGGTAACCCTAAAACAATTTGCGGTGTTTGCCAGAACCAGAAATCGTTGTGAAGGAAAAGCAGTAGGACGAGCAGACAGTACAACACCCATCTAATTGGGCTTTTCATGGTGTGTCTCCTTTATTCGCCAATTATAATAGAAAATGGCAATACCTGCGAGCATTACTATTCCATGAATCCACACAAACTGAACGTCGGTCGGGACAAAAAAGAGAATGAGTGCAGCGGCAAACAGAACACCGCGTGTCCATAGGGCTAACCTGTTAAAGACATAACCAGCAATCGCAGCCGCAAAGATAACAGTGCCAACCAGGGTGAGAGAGAAATTCCCGAAAACTGTCCATAATCCTGGTATATCACCATCGCTATTCAGCCAGAGTAACGCGGGGCGCAGGACAAACGCGTAAGGCAACGCGAAACCGACGAGCGCGAACCTGAAGGCTGCAAACCCTGTCGCCATTATCCCGGAACCTGCGATTGCAGCTGCAGCATACGCCGCCAATGCGACAGGTGGGGTCACCATCGACATCATCCCGAAA
>JAPPDN010000024.1 GCA_028824575.1 Candidatus Poribacteria bacterium
CTTTTCCTACTCATAGTAGGACTCGGTTGTGAAAATCAGTATTACGATGAACGTCTGCAAATGCAGTTACAGCAGTTAGATAGCGACCTCAAAGACCGTTGGTCGACGAGCGGGGTCGTTGTTTTAGAAACCACCCCGAATGGTCCCGCACATCAAGCCCAACTTGAGAGAGGCGAACTGATCTCTTATGTGATTGCCGAATATCCTATCCGAAGCACCAGCGACTTTAACAGCGCACTGAAAAGGGGATTGGAGGAAGATAATAACCTTATTCTTCATCTGAAAGATAAACCGCCGCTCCGCATTGCCCTCCGTAGACGCGGAGATAAGGTCGGATTAAGTGTTGAAGGAAATGGCACCCTGCGCGTCAAACAAATTCAGCCCGGTACGCCCGCTGCAAACGCCGATATTCAGGTCGGAGACGTTGTCGAAAAAATTGTTGATGAACGAAAAATTTATAGCCTTAATGATTATAAGGGAACGGTTGGTAAACTCTCTAAACAGCAAGTTACTTTCCGAACCACTGAATTAATAGGTGTGAAAATTGCCTCTGTAAACGCGCTCGGTGAATTGGGTGATACCCGCGCTATTGAACCACTTGTCGATATTTTTAGGAATAGCACTGAACTCTCTCTCAGAAAATCCTCAATTAGCAGCTTACAACGTCTCGTCGAATTGAGTGTTCTCAACGATCTCTTTCAGCAATTTCAGCGCGCGAATGTGAACCAACTCCCTGCCGATCGTCTTCAGGCGCAGCAAATGGAATCTGCTGCGATTCTTGGCTTGCTTACCGTAGACCGAGCCGAAAATACTGCTACCCTCAAAGCACCTTTCGGAACCCAGTTCAGACACAGATCCGAGGCACTCTACCAGAAAATTAACGAAGGGCAGCTCGCAGAACTCGCTCAGGAATACATCCAAATTACGGTGGAACCCGAACAAGAAATTCGGCGCGCTTGCCTCGCTATACTCGGAATCCTTAAGCCTGTTTCTGCGATTAATCCACTCGTTGCTGTTCTCGAAAATTCAGCAGAAATTCCCGGAATCCGTTTCCAAGCGGGCGTAGCACTCAGACAGATAGGTGAACCCGCTGTTGATGCGCTCATTACTGCTTTTGAAAGTGAGGATACCAGCACGAAAGACATTACGGCTTCCGCACTCGGCGGCATCGGCGGCGTTAAGGCACGGGACCGCCTGATTAAGGCGTTGGAAACTACCAGCGAACCCGCGATCCAACTCACACTTGTTGATGCAATTGCTAAGATCGGCGATGCGCCTTCAATGCAAGCACTTGAACGCCAGCGTCAGCAGTACCAAGGGGATGCTGACAGCGGTATTCGCATCTTTTTGGACGAGGTCTTCAAAAACTTAACACAGGAATCAATGTAATTCAACTTGTAGGAGCGATCTCCGAATCGCGACTGCTCCGATAAAATTGACGAAAATTCAAAAACTGATTGGTTCTGTTTTATAACACGGTGTGAGCTGCTAATGAAAATTGGACTCATTTCAGATTTGCACACAGATGTCACGCCTTTGAACAGAGCAATCCTTCCACATCTTATTGACGCGGTGAAGGCGGCACAACCTGATGTTTTAGTGCTTGCGGGTGATATTGCCCGCCATTTAGTTCAACTTTCTGAAACACTTAACGCATTTCAGCTTGCAGATTTAGCGTGTAAGAAATTATTTGTCCCCGGCAACCATGACATCTGGGCAATTGAGACACCTGATGTCACAAGCGAACGGAAATGTGAGATTATTTCAACACTCTGTTATGAGTGTGGGTTTCACCCGCTCATGGATGAACCTTTTGTCAATGAACAGATCGGTTTCTGTGGGACTATCGGTTGGTACGATTATAGTTTCGCACCAGACGGGTATGACTTCTCCGATGCCGAATATGCCGAGAAAGAATTAATGGGGGCAGTCTGGAACGATAAACGCTATGCCAAGTGGTCAGGGACGGATTGTGTTGTTGCTCGACGTTTTGAGGCAGAACTGAAGGCGCAGATTGCCGCCGTTCGAGGCGATGTGTCACGGATTATTGTTGTTACACACCATGTTCCGTTCCAAGAGTGTATCCAGTACCGTGGCGAATTGCCGTGGGATTTCTTTCGCGCATTCATGGGAAGTCAACACTTGGGGATGCTCTGTTTGGAAGAACCGCGGGTCACGCATGTCCTCTTCGGGCATACGCATCAGGCATTTGATATGCAAATTCGCAATCTGCGAGCTATTTGTGCACCTGTCGGCTATCTTCAAGAAGAACCAACGGTAGGATTGCAGGATTATGCAACGCAATGTTTAGCTTGTTTCGAGGTATGATTAAATTCGGGAGATAGAAAGGAAGTCGTTATGGAAGTAACCTTAACTAATAGCAACGAGGCAGGTGCCCTTGAATTCGATTGGGGCGCGATTAAATGGCTCTGCAATGACCAAATTGACCCAGAAGCCGAGATGACTTTCGGAGTCGTCTACATTAACGCTGGCGAAGGGAATCCTACCCACTACCACCCGAACTGTGAGGAACT
>JAPPDN010000795.1 GCA_028824575.1 Candidatus Poribacteria bacterium
ATCGTTTTCATGAACTAACTTGCCATTAAGATAGACTTTCCAAGGATGACTGGTACCTATGAATATTTTCGTCTGCTGTGTTCTTGGAGAGAACAAAGTGATAGAACCATAGACGACAACATGATCCGCGCCGTCACCGACTTCAATAGCACCTTGAGCATCGAATAGTCTTGTAAGGTTCGTCGCATTCTTATATTTGCGATCCGCGTTATAAGGCTCAAGTGTTCCAACCGACCACACACTTTCTCCTATAGCAGCTCCCTCCGAGGTACCGAGGGTAGCGATCTGTTCTTCTGTAACTTTATTTTTATTGTTGGATGCTTTTGCTAAGTAATCCGTCAGAAGGAAATCCTCACCCCAGTTTGCTGGCAAGGTTAGCCATAGCCAAGGCCCCTCAATTTTTGGACCACCTTGTGGAAACCCCGGGTTGCTGTACCAAGTGAAGACTTCTATCGTCTCGCGTATGGGATCCAAGGGTGAGAAGTCTGATATGTTATTCTCGTGAAGTTCTAACCTTTTTAAGTTACGCAACGATGCAAGTGGTGAGACATCTACTATGTTGTTGCCGTTTAGTAGGAGCGTTTCCAAATTAACCAATCCTGATAGCTGGGAAAGATCCGAAATCCCAGTATGGAATAGATCAAGATGCCTCAACTCTGTTAATCCCGACAAGGGTGAGACATCAGTGATATTGGTCTGCGGGAAACCGAGCCACCTCAGTTTTGTTAAGCCTTTTAAGGGAGAGAGGTCAGTTGCTTTCATGTCATATAAGCGGAGCCTTGTTAGGTTTGTCAATCCTGCCAGGGGTGAGAGGTCGGTAATATCAGTATGTGCGGTGTCTAACTTTTTCAGATTTTTGAGCCCTGCCAAGGGAGCGAGACTTGATATACGAATTGATGTGGCATCTATGACTTCAAGTTCATGCAATCCCGATAGCGGCGAAAGGTCGGTGACTTCAGTGTCTCGAACAGTTAGCAGACGTAATTTTGTCAGCGAAGCAAGAGGCGAAAGGTCTGATAAAGGATTGTCCTGGAGACTTAATTCTATTAAATTCTTTGCGAATTCAAGCCCTGTTAAATCGCTAATATTCTTGTTATTCGCGTCAAGGCGTTCCAAAGTTTCCATTTCTTCTGCTACAATCGGGTCTCCCGGGGCTTTGCCAAGTGCTTCTACAACTGCATCGCGAAGGTTTAGATTTGGAATGTCAACAGAATCTCCAGGGATGAGTTCTGGACGTTGCACAACTGGCGGCAGGATACTATCAGGGCTATTCAATGCAGAAATCACTGTCTCAAAGTTAGATGTCCATGCATCCCGTTTCATAGTACCATTTTCTAACACCTGCAATCCTAAGTTTTGTAAACTCGCATTCTCACGAATTTTTCCAAGGAATGCCCCGGTTCCTAATCCAACCGCAGCTGCAGCGTGTAAAGCATCAAGTGGTGCTTGAAACGCCTCATGGAACCGCTGAACCGGTTCAATACCGCCAAATACATCGCCTGTTGCTTCAAGTGCCTGCCGGTAACGTTCAGTATCCTTCTCCACAAAGGCATCCATCTCTGATTTTTCAACATAAAGTCGCAACACTTGGTCTTTGTCAAACGGTGGATTTTCGTTCTGTTCAGCAACACCCCGCACTTGATCTTCAAACGTTTTCATCCCCTCCGTATGGCAACCGATGCAAGAGAGTCCGTTACGGACAGTCGGATCGCTCGCCGCAGGGTTGGAAACGATGCTTATCGGTGCTTCATTCAGCCGATTGCCACCGGCATCTGATAGATAATATGCCTGTAAGCCGTTTGGTAGATTGAAGATAACCTCACCACCGTCGTGTGTAAAATCAAGTGGATGTGTAAGGATGTTCTGTGTGCCGACGCTTCCAGCGAAGTCGTAACTCTTCCAATACGCGCCGTATCGAGAGAGGTGCCGTTCTACAACACGGTTGTGATTGGAGACACCGGAATCGTTGAACCCGGCACGCCAGACGCGTTTCCCTGCTGCATTTCGGATATTTTCAACCACATTTACATCAAGTTCTGCTTCCAGCTCCTGATCCGTCAGTGGAAGGTCAAGGATATCGTGGTAGAGCGGTGGCAGTGAGGCGGTCGCAAGAAACCAATCGACATGAACAAACGGCACTTCACAGTTCATTTCTTGGCGAAGATATGTCAGTTTTTCACGAAGTGCCGTCTGTGTCGGCGCGTCAAACGTAATGTTATACGGATATTCCGTTTCAATCAGCGTCCATCGGTTAGTGCCGATCTCCCGATCGTAGTCTCGGAGATCAATATAGAAGATCGTCGCTTGTGGATCGATGGGCTGCGGTTTGGTAACCTCGCGTCCCCAAGAGAGACTGTTCACAAGTTTGGAGAGTGCCCGTTGGTACGCGCGAAGGGTCTCTGTTGTTTCGCCTGCGTTATAGAGATGTGTTGATGTAAAGTAGCGTGCGAAGGCGCGGTCGAATGTATCGAGCGATTGGACGTGGTTCTCAATCGTCTGCAGCATTTCTTGGGTTGTGATGAAGTTAAT
>JAPPDN010000562.1 GCA_028824575.1 Candidatus Poribacteria bacterium
CCATTTGACAGTCGCGTTTCTAGATCTACTCAGGACAGGAACGCTATCCTGTTCATTTTCCCACAACCGACGCAGCGGTCTCTCCATTTTCGGAACGAAATAGACGATCGCTGCCACAGCGACAAAAGACAGCTGAAACCCGACATCCCATATCTGCAGCGGATTCAAAAGGAGCAACACCAACGCCGCAAATGCTAATAAATTGAAGAGATCGGCATCTCGGTCAATAAGGGTTGCAAAAAGAAAGAGGATTGCCATTAACGACGCACGGAAGACAGACGGACGGAAGCCGACCAGAGATGCGTAAATCAGCACTGCAAGGATTGTCAGCAGACAAAGGATTTTTTGTGGCAACCGAAAGCATCCGAATCCGAAGTAGCAGAACATCGCAACAAGCCCGACGTGCAAACCAGACACTGCAAGCACATGAAACGTACCGCTATTTCGGAAGATGTCTAACGTCTCTGTAGGGAGATCGCTCCGTTTGCCGAGTAAGATGCCTTTGAGCAGCTGCGCATGCAACGAGGGTGCTACCGTTCCGGATGCGGTGTAGATATTGTCAATAACACGTTCGGTACGGATACGGAGTGCCTCTATCCAGCGTCCAAGCAAAAATCCGCCCTGTTCATCTATCCGTAGCAGCCCTTTCGCATCAATGATGCCGACAACATCTTGCCGTGCAAGGTAAGCGCGATAATCGAAACCGCCGGGATTCCGTCTGCCTTGCGGTTGCCGTAGAACACCCGTGAGAGTTATGTGTCTACCGTAGCGAAGCGGCACCAACTTTTGGAACCTGATGAGAAATTTCGCCGACACCTGCTGCGTTGGATCCGACAACAATTGAAGTTCACCAGCGGCATAACACGCATCCCACGCCTCCCCGCGTTCGGGTTGATATGTGGTGGTGCCGGAGAAACTGATCGGTTGATCGTAAAAATGCGGCGGAATCGGTGAATGCGAATCGGTTTCCAAACGGAGCAGACCGCCCGCAAAAACAGCAAGATGGAGCAACCCGTAGCAGAGATAATGCCGCCGCTGCCGCGTCACGATACTACCGATAAGACAGAGTAGCACGGTGAGCCACAACCACAACAACGGGATAGATACCCATCCGCCTACGATGATGCCGAGTAAATACGGGATAAGAAAATAGAGCGCGGGACGCAGCTTGAACTTCATCTGAACCCAACAGGATTTTGGTTAGAACGTCCCGCTATTATACCAAGATCACCCAAAATATTCACCTAAATTTACGGTTTGCAAGCCCAAGCCTTTAGGCTTGGGTAGTCCCGTAGGTGTTTTGATGCTAACCGCAGCGGGTGACAGGCGTACGATTTTTTGAAATTTTTCTGCCTTTATGCTATAATCTGTGTGTATTGCCTGCTTATTTCATATACCCTCATAGGAAACATCAATGTCAAAAAACAACATCTTATCGCAACTCCCGATGGATTTAGGCGATAACCTAAAACTCCGATTCGCGACACCGGACGACACGGATGCACTCGCTGAATTCAACGCCCGCCTCCACGAAGCCGAGAATGTGGGACCGAATATCCGGGACCTAATGTCCGGGAACCATCCTACCTGCAAGGCAAGCGATTTTACCGTCGTTGAAGATACCAAGACCCAGAAAATTGTGTCATCTACCTGCCTGATTTCACAGACATGGACCTATAGCGGCATCCCGTTCAAGTTAGGGCAACCCGAATTTGTCGCCACTGACCCCGAATACCGCAGGCGAGGCTTAGTCCGTAAGCAGTTTGAAGTGATTCACGCTTTGAGCGCGGCACGCGAAGAGTTAATGCTCGGTATCACCGGTATCCCGTGGTATTACCGAATGTTCGGATATGAGATGGCACTCGATATGGAGGCAGCACAGGTCATTGACGAGATGCACATCCCGAAACTGAAAAAAGCGGAAACCGAAACGTGTCGGCTCCGACCGCGAACAGATGCGGATAACGCTTTCATTCAAGAACTTTATGCAAACGCAATTGAATCACACATTTTCGCATGTCCGCGGACACCTGCACTCTGGGAATATGAGTTCAACGGACGCTCAGCCGGGAGTGATGCACGGCATGTATGGCGCATCATCGAAGATATGGAGGGAACACAACTCGGATATGTGCAACATCTCCAGTGGTGTGTCGAGGGGTTTTCTGAGTCAGCGGGGCCCGGTACGAACTTGCTTGTCATGCGGCTGGCACTGAAGCAAGGGGTCGGCTATCTGAATTTGATGCCTTCGCTATTACGCGCGTTGTGGAAAACGGCGGAGACGACACCCATAGCACCTGAAAACGAGAAAAAGAAAATAACTGGCATCCAGTTTATATTGGGGCGTGAGCATCCTGTTTATTCGGCATTACCCAAAAGCGTCATCCGTAAAGAACCGCCGTATGCCTGGTATATCCGAGTACCGAATCTAATCGCTTTTTTACAACATATCCAACCCGCACTCGAAAAACATCTCATCGGAACCGTTGCGGAGGGATACACCCGCGAACTCAAACTCAGTTT
>JAPPDN010000997.1 GCA_028824575.1 Candidatus Poribacteria bacterium
CCGCGCGTTTCGCACTGATTCCCAAATCTGTGATGAGCACCCATTGATATGTTCTGTCCCACTGCCTATCAGCGTTTTGTGCCACAATCTCGAAGATACCGACATGTTCATCCGCGAGATAGTCCTCTAAGGAGATGGGTGTCGTTACCTCTTCGTTCAATTGAGGGGGTATATCAAGCACTTCCGAGTGAATAGGTTTACCTAAATTCCGACTCCATCGGCTCCATTTGTCTAATCTTGATACATAGATGAGGTTGTTCGCAAAAACTTTCTCAATATTGAGCTTTACCCCTTTAACGTTAATCGTTGTGAGTCCAAGATTTAGGTGCCCTTTTCTTGCGAGAAAGAAGCCGTCACCAAGGAACCGCAGCTGCGGTCGAATGTCTGGAATTTTGAACCGCGTCATATAGTCCCCTTTTAAAACCGCATCGTTTCGTGCTGTCAAACCGCGCCGAATTTTCAGGGTGTAAGTGGTACGTCGCTTAAAATTACCGTGGATTCTAACGTTCCGATAATTGGATGTCACTTGATAATCGACTGCAGGTGTAACTTCAAGATAAGGTTCAAGCGTATCGCTGAGTACTGGCGCGTTAAAACTGACTGAAATATAAGGGGTCCCATCACTTTCTCGAACGTCTGAATATGTTACACCGAGAGTTCCTCTACCACGCAGTATTACCGGTGTAACGTTTGCTTTTTCGAGACCGATTTCCCCTCCTGTACATTTAAATCCCTTTTCAATCTTGACTTTTATTTCTTGGTTTACGTCGCTGCGTTTTATCCGTTTCGTCTCGAATGTTATTGTCCGCGCTGTCACCGTGTTGGTTTGAATCTGACACGGAATTTCTGTGCCATCATCTAATTCAATAGAGAGATGCGCCTTTAAATCGGCGGTCGTTACTGGATAATTAAATGTGATTGTGCCGAAACCTATTGCGTGTTCACGTGATTCGTCAGTGTTAAATTCCATGCGTGTCTGCTGAACTGCGAAAGGTTCTGTGGCGAATTTAAACTCTTTTTGTCCGGTGAGTTGGAATACTTCAGATGGATTGATTTCGGATGTGAGTTTGACTGTATATTGGGCGGCGGGTGCTAAAGGGGCGTCTAAAAAGAAACCTATTCTATCAGGTGCTACCCAGCGAGCAGTGCCTTGAACGGCTGGTGTAAACCGAAGGGCTTCCCCTGGGACTTCGGTCCCGACACGCGATTTATCAACGATTCCCTCGGAAAAGGTAATCGAAAAATCGGTCCATTCGGGGACTTCTCCTTGTGGCGCGAAAGTGTTAACGCTGTATCGGGTCTTGGTGCTCATGTTTCCCCGCACAATGTAGAACAGGCAGGCACCAAGGAGGAGCGTCATCAATCCTATGACCCCGATTAAACTTTTTAATAGCAAATTTCGGTTTCCAGGCTCCGCCGAAAGATTTTTAGAAAGTTTGGAAAACACCATGAGAAGTGCCTCCTTTACTTTAAAGTTTTGTCCTTATCGGTTTTCTTGTTGGGAACAATTTAAGGACTATTTGTAGAGAAATCTTCTGTTTAAGACGTTTCTTGTGGACTCCGATAAATTTAACGAATATAGTACGAAAAAGATACTGGATAGGTTAAGCAATTTTCATGCCAAAGTTTTGGGGGCTTTGTGCTAAGCGTTTAAGAAGCGATAGTCGGATTTAGGCAGGGTTCAAACTCGTCAGAAAAAGATGAGGAAAGTGTCTTTAAGTGGCGTTATGTGTAAATATAAACACATAGGGACGGATGGCTGTATCCGTCCCTAAAGGTAAGTATTTTGATGCGGTTGCAAATCAAATTGCGTTCTATAGTGAACAATCTTCAGAACCAAAACCGGGACATCAAAATAATCTGGTCTGTACCTTGGAGTTGACGTAACGTGCCTTTGTCTTCGATGGTATCATCTTCGCCACGGTCAGCATTCGGGAGGTTTGCCCAGTAAAACAGCGAGATTGCCCCGTTTTCCATGAAATTGTATTGGGCACTGAGTGTCACCCGCTGGCTTGCGTCCCCTTTAACTGTTCTATCTGGATCGAACAATCCGTATCGACCTGCGATGGTGAGCTGGGGCAGGAGGCGGTATTTTGCCCCGGCGTAATAACCTTTTGAGTTGATGTCATCCAATGCGAAAGAGGATATCGCGCCACTGTTTCCAAAATTGAACTCTCCTTCTATACTCAGACCCGCGTAGGAGGCGGTGAGAAATGCACCAATGAGACGTTCCCAATCTTCACCAGGTTTTTCAAATACGCCAGAAATACCAGCTCGCACTGGGCCGAGTTGCGCACCAAGTGTACCGAGTCCGCCTTTCGCTGCAGCGTTATCGGCGTTAAAGAAGGCTGCATTGTAAAAGACTTTGCCCGCACTTCCACCCAGTTCAACCCCGACATCCCGTTTGTTAGAACCGAGACCGTATCCTTCCCGAACAAGTATGTTGTGATCCTTCTGTTTAATGGCGAAGGGTAGACGGAATTGCCCAACTTTGAGATAGAGGTGTTTCGGGATAGCATCTAC
>JAPPDN010000374.1 GCA_028824575.1 Candidatus Poribacteria bacterium
CTGTTAACTGATAACCCTAAAATTTCAGAAAGTTGTTGAGCATTTTTAATCCGACGCGCCCGCTCTTTTCGAGGTGGAACTGTGTTGCGATGAGGTTATCGTGTGCAATCGCGCTGCAGAATTCGAGTCCGTACTGCGTCTTTCCAATCACGATGTCTTCTGCCGCTGGCACAGGATAGTAAGAATTGACGAAATAGAAGTGCGCCGGATTCGGAACGTCTTTAAAGATTGGATGCGATTGGGTCTGATGTACTTCATTCCACCCGATTTGTGGTACTTTTAATGTTTCGGTTTTCTTTTCTGTATCTATTATCGGATATGTTTGGGGATATTTCTGGACATATCCGGGTAGAAGTCCCAAGCATTTCGCATCTTCTTCCTCGCTGTGTTCAAAAAGGATCTGGATACCGATGCAGATGCCGAGCATAGGTCTACCGGTGCGATAGAAGTCTGTCAGGACTTGGTTCAATCCGCGTTTCTGTAGTGTTTGCATCGTGGCTTTTGCGGCACCGACACCGGGAAAAATAACGCGATCCGCTGCGAGAATCGTTTCAGCGGCGGACGTAATCTCATTTTTATACCCGAGGTGTGTTAGCGCACGCGCAACGCTTGTGAGGTTGCCTGCGTCGTAATCTATAATTGCTATCATTTTTTTAATAGTTGTCAGTTGTCGGTTGTCAGTTAAGAGGTTGTTGTGGCAGTAGCAAACGATTGTCAATGCCCCGCGAGTGACTGACAACTAATAACTGATAACCGATAACTTATATAACGGCTTTTTCAATTGTTTTGTAGAGGTTGGCTGTTTCGATTCCGGCGATGGCGGCTTCAGAGCCTTTGTTGCCTGCCTTGATACCGGCGCGTTCAAGTGCCTGTTCTATTGTATCTGTCGTGATGACACCGTAGATAACGGGGACACCCGTACTGGCGGATAACTGCGCAATGCCTTTCGCACTTTCGGCGGCGACGTAATCGAAGTGTGGGGTCGCGCCGCGGATAACCGCCCCGAGACAGAGGAGAGCATCATATTTTTTACTTTCGGCGAGGCGTTTGGCGATGCCGGGAATCTCAAAGGCACCGGGTGTCCAAAAAACATCGATCTGGTCCAAATCAACCCCGTGCCGTTTTAGGGCATCTAACGCGCCAGCGAGGAGTTTTTCGGTAACAAAACTATTGAATCGGCTGACAACAATGCCGAATGTGAGTCCTTCGCCGAGAAGGTATCCTTCGTAGACGTTTGGCATAGTTTTTTATTGGTTTTCAGTTTTCAGTTTTCAGTCGTCAGTTAAAGAGGCAGCTTGGACAATCAAAGGTCTCTTGTAACTGAAAACTGTTAACTGTTAACTGATAACTCTCCTATTCTTTATTCCTCGTGTAGGAGGAGATGACCGAGTTTAGAACGTTTTGTTTCTAAATATCGGCGGTTAAAGGCGTTCGGTTTGGTTTGCAAAGGGACCCGCTCGACGATTTCAAGTCCATATCCGGACAGGCCTGTGACCTTTTGTGGGTTGTTCGTCATCAATCGCATCTTTCGGACACCTAAGTCGGCTAATATCTGTGCACCGATGCCGTAATCTCGCAAATCCGCGGGATATCCGAGATGTTCGTTTGCTTCGACGGTATCTAACCCGTCATTGTCTTGTAGTTGATAGGCACGGAGTTTCCCCGTGAGTCCCATCCCTCTGCCTTCTTGCCGCATATAGAGGACCACACCTCTGCCTTCCTTTTCAATGGTTTGGAGTGCGATTTCGAGTTGTTCACCACAATCGCATCTGAGTGAACCGAAGACATCACCGGTCAGACATTGCGAATGCACGCGGACCAAAAGCGGGGCCGCATCGGCAATATCGCCTTTTGTGAGGGCGATGTGCGTTTTATCAGTTTCGACACTTTCGCCGGATGTATCTGTGCTTTCGTAGGCGTAGAGTTTGAATTCGCCGTGTGCGGTGGGTATATCAGCCGTTGCGACGCGCTTAATAAGCGTTTCTGTCTGGCGGCGGTATGCGATCAGGTCAGAGATTGTGATAATTTTGAGTTGATGTTGCGCAGCGAACGCCATCAATTCCGGGACACGTGCCATAGTGCCGTCCTCGTTGAGTATCTCACAGAGGACACCTGCCGGATATAACCCCGCCATCCGTGCTAAATCAACGGTGGCTTCAGTATGGCCAGCACGCCGTAAGACGCCGCCCGGTTTTGCCTCTAACGGGAAGATGTGACCGGGGCGAACGAAGTCTGAGGGGATAGCATCAGCATCAACGAATTTCTGGATCGTGTATGCACGTTCTTGCGCGGAGATACCGGTGGTCACCTCTTTCGCGTCAATAGTGACTGTAAATGCTGTCTGCATCTGCGCCGTGTTCGCAGCGACCATCGGTTGGAGCTCGAGTTCGGCGAGGCGTTCTGAACAGGTAGGTAGACATATCACCCCCCTACCGTATTTCGCCATGAAATTTATAGTCTCTGGTGTCACCTTTTCCGCCGCCATGATGAGGTCGCCTTCGTTCTCGCGGTCGGGTTCATCA
>JAPPDN010000115.1 GCA_028824575.1 Candidatus Poribacteria bacterium
TTAAAAGCCGACGAAGACTAACCACCAGACAACGGCAGCCTAACTTTCCCGTTATCACGTTGTTGCGAAGTTAAGAAGCCGATGATAATTTGGACGACTTTGTACCCCTCACTCCCAGGCGAAACGGGTTGTCCACCCTCTGCAACAAGACCGACCAACTCTCGAACACCCGCGGGAATGCCGGTCATATCCCATGACGGTGCCTCAATCGTCTCAACAGCATCGTCTTGGTGGAGTGTCGCCCCTCGGTCACTGATGAGAATATAGCCATTGGTGCCAACGATCTCTACACGGAACCCGGAGAGTGTTGTCTTTGGACCACCAGCATAATAGCCGCGCACACCGTTCGCAAAGTGGATATACCCGTGCGCCGACGGCTCCGTTGCTGGCACATGTCCACCATCCCCTTTATACTCGTTATAATCCGCATAGCCGTCCTCTAATTCGGCGGTAACCCATTCCGGCTCTGAGTCAGCGAAGTAGCAGATCGCATCAACGAGGTGTGTCCCGTTGCGGAAAAGCATTGCGCGACCACCGCTTAACGTGCCGATAACATATTGGACATCTCCGATACGTCCACCACCGACGATCACATCATGCGTATGCCGCCATAGAGGTTGCCACCGACGGGTATGGTCAATCGACAGAATCGTGCCGTTTCGCTCGGTCGCCTCTATCATTCTGTCCGCATCTTCAACACTCGTTGCCATCGGCTTTTCGCAGAAGACACCCTTTACACCGGCGTTCGCCGCGTCAACAACGAGGTCGGCATGTCGGTGATCAGACGTTGCCACCGTCACGACATCCAAATTCTCAGCGGCGAGCATCTCCTGATGGTTCGTATACAGAGAGATGTTGTCCCAATTGTCCTGATATTTCTCTTTGAAAGCATCTAACGTACTCTGAACAAAATCGCAGCCAGCGGCTAATTCAACATTCGGCAGACCGATTATCCCTGATGCATGTGTCGTGCCGATACCGCTACACCCAATAACCCCAACGCGTAAATTTGCCATGTCCATATCCTCCCCGTAATTTCAAACAACGGAAAATTGAAAACAAGATGGCTATGAAATTCACAGTTTTATCACAGAAACGATTATATACCGTGCGAAAATAGAAGTCAAACTTTTTGTCAGGGAATCAGAACGTAATTCAGCAGGGGATGTAAAGTTTTTGACGCGCGATAAATAAAAAGACAGTCTTGTAGCATAGGCTGTTAGCCTGTGCAAAGCATCATTTGTAGCATAGGCTGTTAGCCTGTGGCACATATTTCCCAATCCCCGAAAATCCGTGATCCAGAAAACTATTGAGAAAATAATTACACACCCAATTCAGCAAAATAGTTTGATATAAGCCGAAAATTTTGGTAAGCTATAGTTAACAAATTTTCGATAGAGAGGTAAAAAATTATGGTCAGAATAGTCGCTAATCCGGGAATCCTTGGCGGAAAGCCGATTGTTGAGGGCACACGCCTTAGCGTTGAACATATATTGGGGTTATTGGCAAGTGGTATGTCACATGAAGAGATCATCGCTGACTATCCAGAACTAAGTGAAGAAAGCATTCGAGCAGTGCTCGCCTATGCGGCAAAAGCTCTTCGCAATGAAATTTTTATTGATGTTGTCTCAGACCGGGATGGAACTCTCTAATACCCATCAGTATACCAAAAGACGTGATGCGACTTAATACCTTGTGCCAAAGATTGCGGTTGATTGTGTAACAGATTCGGGATTGAATCATAAGAACTCGAAAGCGCATCGGGTTGATTGATACGATACATCGTACTGCCGTGTTCTTCGATCGTTGGTGCGTTAAACCCGCCTGCAATCGGAGCAGGATAGATAACTTCAAGCGACTCGGCATCTATTTGCGCTATCACATTAGAGAGCAGATCTCCAAAAATCCGCTGACCGCGATCCTCAGCAAAAACGGGGTCTGAAACGAAGAATTCCTCAACGTTTAATCGCGCCTCGCGATGGACGACAGAAACATAACCTTCAATAGCTCCACCACTTTCAGCGATCCAAGCGTTTGGCGACTCCGTCCGCACCCATTTTGTCCAGTAAGCCATATCATCTCTGACAAAAGTGCCGTTGAATTTGCGTGCGTAGGCATCATAAAGCGCAGCGATCCTTTCAACTTCGGCGTGATTATCGAAATTTACCGGACGCACCTCCCACGCCACCTGCTTTTTCGCAGCAATGGGTTGTTTCGCATAGTAGCGCGGCACCTTCTCCCACCCCTCAACCGAATAGATACGTTGGCTGCCGTGCAGCGAAGACATAACTATACCGCGGGACTCCATGAACCGAATTGAATCCTTGAGCAGCTGCGTCGCAAGTCCACGCCGCTGGTATTCCGGGCGCGTGCTGACTTCGCCGATACCACCCACACTGACCGGTTCACCGTGCAAAAACATCTTACGGGTAAAAACGCGAACTGTGCTGACGATTGTACCATTATCAACCGCAATTCGGATACCTGCTGGGTCCCGCCACGGATCGTTATGCCAATG
>JAPPDN010000052.1 GCA_028824575.1 Candidatus Poribacteria bacterium
CCCCAACATCAATATAATACCCAAGATTCCAGCAACACCAAAACCGGGGATCACAAAAACCTCCAAAGCGATTAATCCAAGTCCGACCAAGAAAAGCAGAAATGCCCATCCAGCACCGATCTGTGTCAGCATGTGCCCCCCGAAGAAGAGACCGACACAAAGCAGACCAAGAAAACCGGGAACGCCGAAACCGGGTGAACGAATCTCTATAAAGATACCGAGAAGCCCCAACGAAAGTAGGAGCGAACTGATAAACGGGTTGGTGATGAAAAATACGATCTTATCGGCGAGTGTCGCTTTAACTTTTATAACACGGGCGTCCGCCAATGTTTTCAGACGGTTGACTTGCGAAACACCGTATTCACGCTGCCGTTGCATGATCGCTTCCTCTGTCAGCGGCATCTTAGTTCCAACAACTTCAACAATCTCGTACTGTGCCAATAATTCAGTGACGGTTTCTGCTTGCGCGTCGGCGAACCTATATTCAAGTGCCTGTCGGGTGGACAAGGTGAGCAATTTTCCTTGTGCGCAGAGGATTTCCATCTCCTCGCCTTCTTCTTCACGCGCCGCGTATTCTTCGGGAAGGAGTTTGATAATTTGCCCATCTCTGAGTTTAACGAGAACAAGTTCTTTGTCGACCATGGCTTCGGCAATATCAGGGTTCCGGTTTTCGCGTTCAGCGGTCGCGCGAATCGTCCCTTGGATATAGGAGACGGCTTTTTCACCGACCTCGTCTCCTTGAATATTAACAGGTGCGGAGTCACCGATGGTGCCCCCAGAAGTCATTACAATCTGATTACAAGCGATAGAGATCATTGCTCCCGCTGAGATCGCCTGCCGATTAACAAAAGCGATCGTCGGGATCTGTGTATTTTGAATTGAACGAATAATATTCACAGCAGAGTCCACTCTGCCACCGGGTGTATCGACATCAAAAACGATCGCATCCGCCCCGGCTTCCTCGGCTAACTGAATCCCGTCACTGATATAAGTACCGAGACCACTTCCGATCTCGTTCCGTATGTCAATCACGTAAACGAGCGCGGTATCCTGCGCGAGCAGGTCGCCACTCACGAAGAAACATCCGATTATAAGGAGCACGTAACCCAGAAGATGTGTTTTGAGCCTCATGGAATTATCCTCATCCGTCGTTCGGATTGCAAGTTCCGTCCTTTTCAGTCCCGAAGTGTTTTTTGTGCAACAATTTAACGATTGATCACTAATTGAATTATATCTTAAGGCAATCTCATGCGTCAAGGTCTATTTGTATTTTTGGCTATCGACTGTCGGCATTCAGCCATCAGTAAAGAAGAATTTTGCTGATGACTGACTGCTGATAGTTGACTGCTGGTTGCCTCTGCTACTTTTAGGTTGATGTCAATTCTTCTCGTATCCAGACGTGAAGGACGTGATTCAGAATTAAATGGACATCCTCAACGGGACCATAGTGATTGCTATCTACAATAACATTCACATCGCAAATTGTCGCTAAGGTACCGCCGCCGAATCCACTCCATCCGATCGTTTTGCACTCAATCTCGCTGGCATGCTGCATTGCACGGATTACGTTTTCAGAGTTCCCACTTGCACTGATACCGATAACGACATCTCCGGGGTTCACAAGATTTTTCAGTTGTTCGACAAAGACGTCTTCATAGGATACATCGTTAGACCACGCGCTCATTGTTGCGACGTTGTCTGTCAGGCTGATGACTCGGAAGCGGGGTTTCCCCGGGACACTCGTGCCTTTTCCGAGATCACAAGCGAGGTGCGACGCTGTTGAGGCACTTCCGCCATTGCCAATCACAAAAATTTGTTTTTCGGCGTGATATGCGTCCATAATAACATCTATGGAACGTTGGACATCTTCCAAGGAAAGTCGTTCCAAAACACCCTGAAGATGCGAAATGTAGTTCTGAATTCTCTCCATGTTGGTTTTAAGTTTCCTTTCTTTAACGTGAGTTCGACCTAAGCATGTAGGTTAGAAATCGGACACATTCTCACACGGGTAAGGTTTGCTTGTTGGGTTTCGCTATGGTTATTTCCATGAACGTGTCATTGAAAATCAGGATTTTTCTGATAGACTGGAGATTTTTGGTCATTTACCACTCTACCCAACCTACCGAAACGCTTCAATTTTTATAGACAGTTGTAATTTTCAGACGACCAATGCGATAGCGGCGAGGTCGCCTAATGCGTCCCCTAACTGTGCTGGCGCAATTTTAACAGCTTCTGCGGGACGTGCCATGGCAAATTCTGAAACCGTCTTCCGAATCGGATTGAGTAAGAGGTCACCCGCAGCGATTGCAATCGTTCCTAATAAAACGATGTCAGGATTCAAAATGTTTACCAAATTCGCGATACCCCATCCCATATAATATGCGATCTCGTCAACGAGTTGCAAAGCCAGAACATCACCCATCCGCGCCGCTTGGAGTACATGCTCAGACTTAACATTTTCGATACTGTTGTTGGCAAGATTTAAGAGGGTTGTCGCTGATGCCTTTCCATTTGC
>JAPPDN010001015.1 GCA_028824575.1 Candidatus Poribacteria bacterium
GTGCCAGTGGCGATCATCTCTTTATGCTCAAACCCGGGTTCCCGGAGGTGGACATGCATATCGATTAAACCCGGTGCGACAATCAGCCCTGTCGCATCGTAAAAGAAGTTTCCAGTTTCCGTAGGGGTGTTTTTGCTTGGGTGTTTCTTCAGGTTTCCCAACCCGTGCGGTGTTTTTGCTTGGGTGTTTCTTCGCGGCAACCTCGCCCCTACGGTGACTGGTGACATCAGCGGCACGCCATCACGATGATCGTGATCGCGTGACCGCTGAGGGTAACTGATACTGGTTATCCTGCCATCGGTGATAGAGAGGTTCCCGACTTTATCAATGTTATTAGCCGGATCGATAATACGTCCGTTAATGATACACGCGTCGCTCATTCACTCTCCTTTTCATAAATGATCGCTGCGTCTATGCCAGGCTCTTCCTCGGCAAGCTGCACCCGCACAAACTCTCTGCGTGAGGTGGGTACATTTTTGCCGACGTAATCGGCAGCAATTGGCAATTCGCGGTGGCCTCTGTCAATCAGCGTCGCCAATTGAATAGCAGCCGGTCTACCGAAATCCATGAGTGCGTCCATTGCCGCGCGAACCGTGCGTCCTGTATAGAGTACCTCGTCTACCAAAATAACCCATTTGCCGGTAATATCAAACGGAAGTTCAGTATTGCTAACCTGAATCTGCGTCTCATGGAGATTAATATCATCTCGATAGAGCGTGACATCAATAGCACCGACATCGACTTCAATGTTTTCGATGCGTTCAAGGTTCTCGGCGATACGATGCGCAATGAAGTCACCACGACTTTTAACGCCGACAAGTACGAGGTCTTCGATGTGTTTATGATTGTGTTCTAAAATTTCGTGAGCGATCCTGAGTAATGCGCGACGAATTTCTTCGGCGTTCATCACTTGTGTTTTTTCACGCATTTCCATTTTTAAGTCCTGTGTCAGTTTATCGCTTGAGCTCTCGCAATAAAAAAAGCCTCTCCCGTCTGATGTGACGAGAAAGGCACCATCCAATTAAGCCCGGTGGACAATCTAAATTTTGGGTCCGATTCTGATTGCAATCTGGCATCCTTTTTTCAACCTCTCTGGATTGGATTAAAAAGGGTCTTTGATATGACCGTCCTACTGATTATTATATTATACCATAATTTGTGTATTAATTGCAAACTTTTTTATTTTTTGTAGACGCTATACCGGGTTTCTGAGATTACAACCATCCCAGAAGCACTACACCTTTTGTTCCACCATGCTGGAAAGGATACCGAGGATTTTGTCGCACTGTCCAATTGAATAGACTGCCTTATCAATGTAGAGTTTCTGCGCCTCCAGTTTGAGAAATTGCCACATTGTGCCTGTAGTGGCAGCTCCATAAATCCAAGGAAGATCATTTCCCTGCTCGGCGTTAAGGCGTGGTGCGGAAAGCATCTCGGCAACGCACGGCCCGAAACCGAGCACCGGATTATCCTTTTTTGCCTCAACGAGAACAATAATAGGTGCCTCTAAATGGAATTGAGTAGGTGAGAGGCTTATCAAGAAATCACAGACACCCGTCAAACCGCTTTCGGCATCAATGCTGAAATCAATACCTGAAAAAAAACTAATACGATGCTCAAATTTTTCACGGAGTTCAACAAGAACATCCGCGACAATCAATTCCGAACTCGCTTTTTCTGTGCCTATAGCGAGTGCCAACGGCACTTTGCGCGCCAAAGTTGTTGTGAGATATTCACTCAGTGCCATCGGCTCTATACCGGAAGAGATGTCTGCAGCTTCATCTGTCTCCAGTTGAAACGTTTTCCGAACTGTCTCTAAAGTAAAATTGCTATACGCCATTTGTTAGCACCTCCTATCCTCCTTACGCCTTTTGCTGGATCATGCTTGCGAGAATACCGAGTATCTTATCGGACTGCACAATTTGGTAAAGTGCCAGATCAATGTGGAGTCTCTGCCCTTCCAGTTTGAGAAAATGCCAATTCATTCCTGAAGTCGTAGCTCCATAAATGCAAGGGATTTCGTTCCCTTTTGCCTTATTAAAGCGTTGTGCTGCGAGCATCTCCGCGACACAGGCTCCGAGGCCAATTGTGTGGGATTCATCCTTTCCTGAAATATCGGGAACCTTAACAAAAACACTTACAGGTGCCCCTACAATAAATAGCAGTGGGTCCAGACTTATGAAAAAATCGCATATACCAGTCAAACCCTTTTCAGGGTCAACATTGAACTCAGTACCAGAAAAAAGAGTCGGACAGCGATCCAAATGTACCCACAACTCAAAAAGGATATAAGAAATAACAAATTCTGACTTCGCTTTATGTGTGTTTACTGCAAAGGCTAATTGCACCCTTTCCTCAAGATCTGTCGTGAAATGGGAACATGGTCTAATCGGTTCAATATCAGAAAAGAGACCTGAGGTTTCAACGACTGCCAGTTGAAACGCTTTGACTACCGTCTCTAAGGTAAAATCGTTATAAACCATTGTGAGATAATATCCTTCTAAAGAGTTGGT
>JAPPDN010000806.1 GCA_028824575.1 Candidatus Poribacteria bacterium
CTATGGGTGCCCCGAGTAAAAACCCTCCGGCACCGCCAGCGGCACAACCCACGCTACTACTCACCAGTCCCGACATAAACCACAAACTTTTTTTTATATCGTGGTCTGTGTCCGTTAGAGCATCGGATTTCGCCTGTGCTTGCACGGAGTTCTTTTGTGCGAAACTGACAGGCATTGCGTTAAAAAGTAGTAGGCTTACTATCAAAAAGGTGCAGATACGGAACATAAGGTTTCCTCTTTTCTCTGAATTCTCGGGATAGTACAGCATAGCTCACAGAGATTGTTTAGGTTGAACGCAACAGGGCCGTGCATTTATTAGGTTCTGCATCCATAATTTCGTGCTTCTACGACGATATGACGGAATTACGGACGAGAATCACGACAAAACAGTAACTTTTATCGAGTTTTTGGGCAAAATTAACACGGCCGGTGAGAATTATCAATACCTTCGCGAAAAAAGTTTGAATGGGTAACGTAGTTCAGTGTTCATCACCGAATTACATATTAAAGACACCTTTTTTCGCAAAAAACGTGCAAAATCTGAAAAAAAAATGAAAAATATCGGTTTTTACAATAAAATCCGCAAATATATAGGCTTGTAGGGCACTAATTTGGAGTAATTGTCAGACCGTTCGGTGGGATTGCGCCCACGAACCCAACGAACTCATCTCCATTTTCGACACGCTCATGATCAGTACCACAGCCAACGAGCAAGCCTATCAGTAGCAATGCACATCGAACTCACGTTAATTTACCAAAGTATCAGAATTTTTTCCCACTTGAAACAAAAACGGAGATCTGTTATGATTTAATTTCTGAAAGGAACTTTCTATCGTGCTTTTTGACATGAAAATACGCAAAATTGTCCAAATGTTAACATAAAAATAGCAAGGGAGAACTCATGCAAGTCAATATTCAAAACAAAAATTTCACACTTTTAGAAATCCAAGGAAAGGTCATTGGACAAGATGCGCTCGTACTTAAGACGATGCTTGAAGAACATATTCAAACGCTTGAGGCACAAGGCGGAACGCCTACACTGATTTTTGACATGTCGAAAGCCCAGACAATGGATAGTGCCGGATTAGGCGTTCTTATCACCTCCAGCACCCAGATTAAACAAAGCGGTGGACGCACAGCACTCGTTAATGTTAATAAAGGCATCAAACGCATGTTAATCCGGACGAATTTGACATCTCTGTTCGACTTTCCAAAGAACCTCGCAGACGCAATAACCAAGAGTTTCTAATTGGACGAAACTTGGAGAAGAAAAAAATAACACTTACTCCGTATACCCAGTTCTATCCGTGTTCCCACCATATTTCAGCGCATAAATCAGCAAATTTGACATGAACCGATAGACATCCGTAGAACGTCGGAGTCGTAGCATCGTGCGACTCTCAATCTCCGCAGTCTCCATTGCACACAGGTAGTCCTTGCGATTGTAGACCACTGCCAACCGGTTATCGATAATAATCCCTTTCTGAAAACGGAATTGTGTCGGTTGTGCGTTGTTCTCATTACCCCAGAACACATCGCCGCCTGTCGGTGGTTTCGGTAAGTGGTAATGGATACTATAGATTTCATGATCATGTGGTAGAATCTCAAGTGGATATTCTGGGAAAATTTGCCTGAGTTCATCAGCGACAATATGTGCGAAAAGCCCATTGAAACCGCAATCATCGAAAAACAGCATACCACCCTTCTCAACAATATATTCCCGAAGCGCGGCACGTTCTTCTGACGTAAAACCCGTCTGCAATGGACCGTCTTTCGCAAGCTGACGACTTACAGTAATATCTTTATCGTGTCCTGTCATGATGATGAGCGGTGCATCCAGGATCTGTGGGTCGGTGAGTTGTAGCGCGCCACCTGCGAAATCCATATCCGCGCGAATCGGCGTGTGATCCTCTAACCACTTGATGAGTGACGGAATCGCTGTTGGGTCCTGCCACCAATCCGAAAGCGAGTGTTTGAGTCGAATCAGGCGGATATGTCCCCGAATCTCGTTGCCTGCCCCTTCAAGAACACCGCCCAATTTTTCTTTCGGCATTTTCACAGAATATCGCAGCGTAATATCAGCCCCGCCGTCTAATCCGCCGGTTGGCAAAGAGCCATCGAGAAATTCCGTGAATCCGGTATCTGCTGTCTCTCTGTTTCTGACTGTAGGCGATGCAGCTCTTTCAATTGTCGGTGCCGCCTCGGCAGGGGCAATAGATGAATGTGCTGATGAAGCATTCGGTGTCTCGACATTAGAGAGTGTAGGAACATCTGCTACTTCTATAGGATCCAACGCATCATCAAACTGTGGCACTTCTCGAACGACTGCTGTCTGTTGTTTCGGAAGCTGCTGTATATGTGATACCTGCGTCGGCGTGCGAGGTGTAGAAGTCTCTGTTGTGAGTGTCGGATTGATGTTGATAGTTCGATGCGTCGGACGGATTTCCATCTCCGTTTTAGTAGGATTGCGCTTAACGAGTGTCCCCTCAAATGCTCCGTTATCCAATAT
>JAPPDN010000833.1 GCA_028824575.1 Candidatus Poribacteria bacterium
GGTATCCTTTACAATCCGAGGCGTATCCCATTTGGGTTGACGTGTGACCTCTGGTCGCAATGGACGCAATGCGGTACTTGCGGCGTTCCTCGGGATCTTATCTAACTTATCGGCGAGGAAGGCGAGATAATCTTTCGTTGGAATATCGCCGTAGAGAATGAAATAGCCGTTGCTCGGATGATAATAGGTTTCATGGAACGCTTTGAGCTGGGCGTAAGTTAAGTCGGGAATAGCAACAGGATCACCGCCGGATTCACAGGCGTAAAGCGTATCAGGGAGAAGTTTATTCGACATGGATCGGTATAACCGAGCCTCAGGATCTGAGAACGCGCCTTTCATCTCGTTATAGACGATGCCCGTTATTTTTAAATCGCCAGTCGGATTATCTGGGTCGGCGGGTGCGAGATGGTGCCCTTCGCGTTTGAAGGTGTTTTCCGTCAGTAGCGGATGGAAGACCGCGTCAAAATAGACTTCCGCTAAGTTGAAGAGGTCTTTTTTGACGTTGCTTGAGACGGGGTAGCAGGTAAAATCGGAGCTTGTCATGGCGTTGATAAACGTCGCCATGCTCATTTTAATCATCTCAAAGAACGGCTCTTTCACCGGAAATTTGTGTGAACCTGCTAAGACTGCGTGCTCAAGAATATGGGGGACACCAGTATCATCCGATGGCGGGGTCGGAAAATTAATGGAGAAAAGATTTTCGGTATCTTCTGTATAGAGATGCAGTAGACGGGCACCGCTATGTTGATGCGCCAATTCAATCGTCACTGCACGTAATTCGTCGATAGGCGTAACGGCTTTTACCTCAAAGCCGTGGAGTTGTTCGCCGGGGCGTAAGTCTACCTCCGGCATCCGGATCGTTTCCAATATTTTAGCCTCCGTGGATTCCTTTTATTTTTCGTTCTTTGCTAAGTTAGCACAAACAAGTTCGTTGTCGTTTCTGGCAAAGACGTGTTTATAGGCAAACGCTGGGTGTGACCATGTAACGCCGCCTCTGCGGTTCAATTGGTCGCGCGTCGGTTCGATTAATTTGGCACGACTGATGATATTAAGCCCTTCAGGGGAGAGTTCCGTGATGAGGAGTTCGCCGTGTTCGTTGAACATCCAGACTCTGTTGTCTCCTGAGACCGGGTGGCTGACGAAATGGATGTTGCTCCAACGCGCCTTCCGCACAGCAGAGAGGTCCTCCCATATCCGATCCCCGTTTCGGGCATCGAGACAACGGAGTTCACCGTAACTATCCACGCCGTAGATGTAATCACCTATTCGGACAGGTGTCGCCATTGTCGTCTGAAGTGCATCGGTGTTCTGTTCGTTCTTTCCCTTGCGATGCCAAATGCGTTCTGCTGTCAATTCATCCGATGACAGCTTCAGGAGAAGAGATCCTTGCTGGAACTCAGTAACGAACAATTCATTCTGATCGAAAATAGGGGTAGCGATAGCGATCTCAAAACTTTTCGGTAGGAACGGATAGAGCCAGTGTACGGCTCCCGTTTCTGGATTAAGGGCGGCGATGTTAGCACCTGTCCAACAGATTAAGACGCGTTTGCCTGCCTGTGTGATGACAATCGGTGCCGAATAAGAGGCGTTATCGTCCAATGCTTTCCACTTTTCCTCACCGGTTTTCCTGTCAAATGCAACAATACAGGCATCCGGCTTACCGCCGATTTGAACGATAAGGTTTTCCGCCTCAACAATCGGTGCGCACGCGATGCCCCAGATCGGCATATTAATATTATATTCGGCATTGAGATCTCTTTTCCATACGACATCACCCGTAACAGCGTCGAAACAGTGAAGATGTCCCATTGATCCTAAGGCGTAAGCGAGTCCATCGTGGATTGTAACATTCGCACGGGGTCCTGCTGTATAGTCGATTTTGTATACGGCATCATAGGTATAAGACCAGAGTTGCTCCCCGGTTTCCCAATCGAAGCAGTGAACGCGTTCGACCTGTTTCGGTTTATCGAGACGATCCGTAATATAGACGCGTCCGTCAGCAACACTGGGACCGCTATAGCCGCTTCCGATAGGTACACGCCAGCGGATCGGAATCTCCGGTCCCTCGAATTTTTCAATGATGCCGGTTTCGTTCCAAACACCCTCGCGATTTTCACCGCGCCATTGAGACCATTCATCTGCACTCGCGAATCCCGTGATGATAAAGAGTGCTACAAGTAGATATGTAAGTTGCTTCATGGTTGTTTTGTATAACTCCTCAACCAGAGAACCATCCGTTGATAGACCTCTGTGGTATCTCTGTATTCAGTTTTTAATTTGGTTAATTCGGCATGCGCTCCGTTGGTTCGACTCTGTTTAAGTGCTGGCGAATTGCGATGCGTATCGCCTTGATACGTTATTTCCACAAGCGGTTCGAGATGTGCAACGGCAGCACCGATGTCTAACAGGTATTCCCAGATGAGCCGAGTTGCGCACGTGCTGTTCCTATCCTGAAACGCAGGCGGTTTGTGATCAAACCGGTAATTTTCCGGGCAATAGGTATTACCA
>JAPPDN010000337.1:0-1960 GCA_028824575.1 Candidatus Poribacteria bacterium
GGTGATATGATTCGCCAATACATTGATGGTGAATTGGATGTCGAATTTGAACCGCCTGCTGGTAAGATTAACAGCATTGATGTTGTCTTCCGTATCGGTAAGGCACAAACGGGATTAAAGGGTATGGTCGGCTTGGTTGATGAGGTTGCTATCTACGACCGTGCCCTCACTGTTGAAGAGATTAACCAAGATATGGAAAATGGTGTCTTCTTTGCTGTGTCTCCGAAGGATAAACTTGCTACGACGTGGGGCAAGTTAAAAATGTGAAGTAGATAAATATTCTCTGTCATAGCAGCAGTGCCACAATGCCTGCCTGTTGCCAAGTTTTATCGTAGGGGCGGGTGCTTGTACCCGCCCTTTTGTTCATTCTAAAAGGAGGAACCACTGATGAGAACCCAGATGCTTATGATGCTATGCGTTTTTCTAAGTCTATCGCTCTGCTTCGCGGGGTACACTGCGGGCGGAAAGGGTAATGTGAAACAACTCGGTAAGCAGCTTTATGTCTGGCACTTCGACGAAGGTAACGGGAAACAGAGCGAGGAGGCGACTGCTGGCTTGGTCGGTGAATTCGAGGGAAATATCAAGTGGGCTGAAGGCATTCTCGGCGAAGCCGTGCAAATGGCGGGTGAAGCTGGCAAAGCTGATTTCATAGAGGTTGCACACTCCGATGAGATTGATATAGACGAAGCCATTACGATGATGGCGTGGGTTTATCCTGACGAACTCCCAGCGGGTGGTCAGGAAAATAAATTTACTATCTTTTACAAGAACACCTATTATCTGCAAATTGAGCCCGGAGAAGGGAAGCTCGCTTACTACTTCTACGAGACCAGTGTCCCTGGTTACCATATTTCTGACGGCAAGATCAAAGCGAAAGAGTGGAGCCATGTTGCTGTTGTGTGGGATGGCAAGGAAGCCGGTTTCTATATCAATGGCGAATCTGATGGCACCGCTATCGCACAGAAGGGACCCGGTCTAAGCAGAGCGGATAAACCTTTACGGTTCGGCGGTGAGAATAATGGATGTTGTCCCCGTTTCTTTCAGGGACGTATTGATGAATTAATGTTAGCCAACTATGCGCTGACTGAAGCGGAACTCCAGAAGATTGTTAACGATACGCTTGATGTTTCGGCGCGTGGTAAACTGGCGATAATGTGGGGTAATTTGAAGAGATAGTAGTAGATTGTATCTATCTACTTCCTATTGTAAATGGAGATGGGCGAGATTTCATTCTCGCCCATTTTTCATTGCAAATAGGTGGGAATAGGCGTATAATAGGTTTATGGGAAAGTCCATAATTACTAATACACTGTTAAGAAGTACTCTTAAGAAATGATATATTTATTGGTGAATTTCTACATAGGACTCAAGGTAGTTGGGGCAGAATCCCTTTAAGTGCGCCCTCTTGTTGTGCGAGAGGCTTGAGTTCTGGGTTAAGATTTATCGCTTGCGTGAGTGAGTTTATCGCTTTTTGCGCCTCACCCTCTAACGCGTAAGCACACGCAAGATTGTAATGAAGGCGAGCAGTTTTTGGAAAGGTTTGCAGGGCTTGTAGGCACACCTCACGCGCTTCTGTAGTTAAGTGTTGCGCGAGGTAGGCGGTTGTCAGGTTGATATAGCCTTTCGTAATATCTGGTGCTATCTCAGCTATCTCAATCGCTTTCTTAAAATTCTCAACAGCAGGAGCGTATTCCTTTACGCTGGCGTACAGATGTCCAAGGTTATTGTAAGCCGAGGAAACCGATGAATCTTTCGTGAAGAAAAGTGTGCGCTTCTTATTTTGGATTGCCTTCTGATATGCTTCAATCGCTTGTTTTGCTTCGCCGTTGTTCATCAGAAAAGTTGCTTTCCGATAGTTATCGTTGAACTGGGTTTGGTGGTGCCAGACCCAGATAAACAGCACTGTCACTGCAAGGCAAAACGTCATGCAGACGATTCTAAAGGTTTTATTGGCGGGTGT
>JAPPDN010000337.1:1970-2499 GCA_028824575.1 Candidatus Poribacteria bacterium
CTTCCAACGAGAATCAAGTTTCAGAGCACGAGTCTACAGAGGAAGAAGCCTCTGTAGACTCGTGCTCTGAAACTTGATTCTCGTTGGAAGTCATAATTTTTTGTAAACTCGCTGTCGTAAATATTCGCTTTCAGTAAAGGAACACACGAAATATGAAAACTTACGGATTTGGTATTATTGGGTGCGGAATGATCTCCGATTTCCACTCCGCCGCGATTTCTGAATTAGAACACGGGCAATTGGCCGCAGTCAGTTCACGGAACGCTGAAAACGCCAAACGACTTACCGATCGATACGACGTTGATAGCTACACCGATTATTCAGAGATGCTCAAACGAGACGACTTAGATATTGTCTGCGTCTGTACGCCAAGCGGTGCGCATTTAGAACCTGCTGTTGCTGCCGCAGAAGCCGGTAAACACGTCATTGTTGAAAAACCGTTGGAAATCACCTTACAACGCTGCGATCAGATTATTGAAGCGTGCGATGCAGCGGATGTTCGACTCTGTGCTATCTTCAATTCACGTTT
>JAPPDN010000067.1 GCA_028824575.1 Candidatus Poribacteria bacterium
CGCAGCGCGACGAGGATATCGAGGCAGTTTGTAAGATAATTGAGAATGCTGCGGCGGCAGGTTTACGAGGTTTGAACTATAACTTTTGCATCTTGCAAAATCAACGAACTGAGAGCACATTCGGACGTGGCGGTTCAAGCTACAGCACTTTCGATTTCTCCAAGTATGATAACGAAACACTTTCAGAAGCAGGCGAGGTAAGTCGCGAAGAGGCGTTTGATCGGATCGCTTATTTCCTTGAGCGTATAATTCCAGTCGCTGAAGAAAACAAAATCCAGATGGCATGTCATCCGAACGATCCACCCGCGCCTATCTTGAGAGGTGTCGAACGCTGGAACTACCCCGTTTTTGATGGCATGAAACGTTACGCTGAAATTGCGGATAGCTCCTACCACGGATTTAATTTTTGCTGCGGCACCGTGTCGGAGGGTTTAGATGATCCCAGCACTGAATTCTATGAAATTATCCAGTATTTCGGCGAACGCAAGAAACTTTTTAACATTCACTTTCGTAACATTCGGGGTGGATTGCACAATTTCCAAGAGGTCTGGCCCGACGAGGGACACCTCGACATGCACAGAGTTGCGCAAATCCTTCGAGATGTAGAATACCCCTACATGTTAATGCCTGACCACGCACCGGGGCATCCAGATGATCCATCACCACCGGGTGTTTCTGGTCGTGTGCGGCAAGCGTGGGCGTTCCAGTTCGGATATATTATCGCCCTGATTCAGGCGGTCAATTCGGTAGGGTAGGTTAATTTGGTTTCAATGAGAGCAATACACTGCGTCAAAACGTATCTTAATGATAAATTCAACCTTTGGGAGGTAAAAATGAAATCCATTACAACGCAATTAGTGATCATCACCATCAGTCTCAGCCTGATCTTCACAGTACATACGTATGCGGAGATCGATTTTAGCACCGCAAGGGGCATTTGGCTACTCGACGAAGGTGAAGGCAATGTTATCAACGATATGTCTGGAAACGAGAATCACGGTGAGCTCCAGGGCGGAGAATGGGTCGAAGGTCCTGATGGGCCTGCCTTAAGTCTAAATGGACAAGATGATCGGGTTATCATCGCAGACGCCGATAGTCTGTATCTCGAAGAGGCATGGACGATCACCGCATGGACTTTTGTGAATACAACCGAGAACGGTTTTGGACATATCCTTGGCAAACGACCCGCCTCTGGAACCGTGGCGAATTACGCGTTCAGGACAAGCGGTAATGGTCAAGGCTGGGAAGCATACTATGCCCGAGACGGTTGGAAAGGTGCCTGGAATCAAGGTTCAGTCAAGAAAGGTGAATGGTTGTATATGACCGCAACATACGACGGAACGGATACCATTAAAATCTATGAAAATGGCACTGAAATCGGTTCCGTTGGTGGGATGGGTGGACCGGCTCCTCGGAATGACACTGTGGTCAACATCGGCGGTTGGACCGACAACACTTCAGAAACCCTTGACGGTATGCTCGCTCAGGTCGCGCTTTTCAGTGTCGCCTTGGCGGAAGAAGACATAAATACCTTGATGGACGAGGGGTTATCGCTCCTAACGGCTGTTGAGCCTTCTAACAAACTCGCAACGACGTGGGCAGACATCAAATCTCAATAATAGATGCGGCAAATTGGGTGCGGTCAGTGTGTCCTTTGCAAACTATCTGCACCCGTTTCGCAATTGCTAATTTTACCCAGTCGAAACAAGTTGACTTATAGCAAACTGAATCTTTAAGGAGATAAAATAAAAATGAAATCCATTATAGTCAGTTTAGCGATTATCACCATCAGTCTGACCTTCGCAGTAGATACTTATGCGGAGATCGACTTTGAAACCGCAAGGGGCATTTGGCTGCTCAACGAAGGCAAAGGCGATGATATCGAAGATATTTCTGGAAACGACAACCACGGTGAACTTCAAGGCGGAAAATGGATTAAAGGACCGGATGGCCCTGCCCTCAGTTTAAACGGCGTAAATGATCGGGTTATCATCGCGGACTCCGAGAGTATGTATCTGGAAAAGGCGTGGTCAATTACTTCATGGGTGTATGTCAACAAAACCGAGAACGGTTTTGGCCATATTCTCGGTAAAAGACCTGCGAATGGAACCGTGGCAAATTACGCCTTTAGGACAAGCGGCAATGGCACCGGTTGGGAAGCTTACTTTGCGCGAGACGGTTGGAAAGGTGCCTGGGGTCAAGGAAATGTGAAGAAAGATGTCTGGTTGTATATGACCGCAACGTACGACGCAAAGGATACCATCAAGATCTACGAAAATGGCGTTGAAATCGGTTCTGTTGGCGGGATGGGTAAACCAGGACCCGAGAATGACACTGAGGTCAACATCGGCGGTTGGACTAACAATACCTCAGAGACACTTGACGGTATGCTCTATGAGGTCGCAATCTTCGCTTCTGTCCTGGAAGAAGACGATATAAACGAGCTGATGGAGAAGGGACTCGTAACACTCATGCCTGTTGAGCCTTCTGG
>JAPPDN010000522.1 GCA_028824575.1 Candidatus Poribacteria bacterium
AATCTTATCAGGATGCCCCGGCACCTGAAGCGAGCAGTGCACCTTCCTCAACAGATGATGACATCCCGTTTTAAATATGGCAATCAGCCGTCGGCGATCAGTCATCAGTAACCATCGGTTCTCTATCAGCAAAGACCGCGTTGACGACACGATCTTTGCTGACGGCTGATTGCTGACCATTGACGGCTATACTGAAAAAAGGAATAAATTAATATGGCATTCCGTCGCAGACAGCGCTATCACAAAATTGAATCTTTTAACTACACAGATGTGGATACGCTGCGAAAATTTATTAACGAACGTGGGAAAATTGTAAGCCGCCGGGTCACAGGGTTGTCAGCGAAGCAACAGCGAATGGTAACCCGTGCAGTGAAGCGCGCACGTAATATGGCACTCTTGCCATTTACACGATAGAAGTAGGGACAAATACAGATAATTGGTTCCCCTACAAAAGGGACTTTAGGTTTTTAATTATGGAAGTGATTCTAAAGAAAAGTGTTGAAGGACTCGGTGCACCGGGCGATGTGTTGAAAGTCGCCGATGGGTACGCACGGAACTACCTACTGCCGATGCAGCTGGCGGTGCATGCAACAGAGCGGAACCGTCGCCATCTTGAACACCAAAAACGAGTCATTGATCACCAAGAAGCGAAAGATAAAGAACTCGCACGGGAAATCGCAGCACAGATTACTGGTGTTACGTGCACCCTCAAAAGACGGGCTGGCGAAAATGATCGGCTCTTCGGGTCTGTTACCTCTATGGATGTCGCAGACGCCTTAAGGACTGAAGGTTTTGAATTAGAACGCCGATTCCTCGAACTCGCAGAACCGATTCGTGAACTCGGTGTGTTCATGGTACCAGTCAAATTGCATACAGATGTCGTTGTTGAGCTCCGTGTGGTTGTTGAACGCGAAGAATAATTATGCAGGCACAAGCAGTTGATGCCCTCTCTGACAAGGAAGCTGAACAAGCAGTACTTGGGGCTATGATGACTGAGAAGTCAGTTATCCCACGGGTAATTGCACTGCTTGGGCACACCTCTGATGCTTTTTTTACGACCGACCATCAGCTTATCTACGCAGCTATCCTTGCCGTATATGAGCGCGTTAGCAACGCTGACCCGCTTCTCGTCGCTGATGAATTGAAACGCACGAATCAGATCAATCGGACGGGCGGCGCAGGCTATCTGTATGAACTCCAAGCTCCGATTGTGGAAACGGAGAGCACAGAATTTTATGCCGATATTCTGCATGAAAAGGCGACGCGCCGCCAACTAATCCAAGCAGGTGCCGCAATTCGAGATATGGCACAAGACGAGAGCATAGAACTCGCTGAGGTACTCAACCAATCTCAAGAGTCAGTCTTTGAACTCGGACAAACTGATGCTCAGCGCGGATTTCAGCCTATTAACCCACTCGTCACGACCAGTATCGATGCAATTGAAAAATTATTTCACAAGCAAGAACGGTTCTTAGGTGTACCCACCGGGTTTATGGATTTCGATCACATGACATCCGGGTTGCAGCCTGGAAACTTTATCATTATTGCTGCGCGCCCGAGTATGGGAAAAACGACCTTGGTACTGAATATGGCGCAGAATATCGCAATTGACCAGGAACGTCCAGTTGCCGTTTTTAGTTTGGAGATGCCAGCACAGGATATCGTCATGCGGATGCTATCTGCTGAATCGCGTATCGACTTTGGACGGCTCCGAACCGGTAATTTTAGCGAGGATTATTGGCGACCCCTGACAGAAGCTGCGAGTCGATTATCTGAAGCACCTATTCTCATTAACGACAACCGAGGCCTTACCGTTCAAAGTCTACGTGCCGAAGGACGACGACTTAAAGGTGAACATGGGGACCTTGCACTTATTATCGTTGATTATTTGCAACTGCTCAGAGGGACAGGCAGGTACAATCAGCGTGAACAGGAGATATCCGAAATATCACGGTCACTGAAAGTCCTCGCATGGGAACTCAACGTCCCGATCGTTGCTTGCTCACAGTTGAGTCGTGAGGTCGAACGCCGCCCGGACAAACAACCCCAACTTTCAGATTTACGCGAATCCGGCGCAATTGAACAGGACGCAGATCTCGTTGCTTTTTTATACAGAGAAGATTATTACGAAGATGAAGATGCTGGTGACCGTGTTGAAGCAAACCTGATGATTAAAAAACAGCGTAACGGACCGACCGGAACTGTCGTTCTCTATTTTACTAAAAAGCAGATGCGGTTTGAAAACCCAAGTTAAACAGAAACATGAATCAGCAATCCGCTACGCGCGAAGCCTCCGGTCGGTTTCGGGCCCATCCAATATTAAGAAATATCAAAATTCGGTTGCACAAGGTGCTTTCCGAAGTAGGGCAAGCCTTTACGCTCTTTTTTCAAACACTTTTTCAAATCTTCCGTCCTCCCTTACAGTTCGATCTACTCGTGAAGCAGTTGTTGTTGATCGGTTTTAACTCTTTGGCTGTTGTTATGGTA
>JAPPDN010000874.1 GCA_028824575.1 Candidatus Poribacteria bacterium
CCTTTGTCTCTGACTGTAATGCTACCTTTACATCAAAAGACGCTTTATGACGATAGTGCCGCTTTACGCGATGATAAATACCAGGAAAGAGATGTCTTTGAATTCGGTCCTCTGGTATCGTTGACAGCCTTGTATGCGTTTTAAGTGCTGTTTTCGTCACTGAAGTGGCACGTATTCCGTCAAGAAGGTGAAAAGATGATGAAATTATTGAAACACCACTGCCCAACACAGCGGATCCACTTTAGGACATCGCTTTCAAGCAGATGTTCCATAGTGCTAATGGTACTCATCCTTTTTTTGAGTTGCGGAATCCCGAATAATCCGTACCCGAAATCCGAACAGGACGCGGCAATCTATTACAGCACGTTTAGTGAAGAACCGAAGCACTTTGATCCGGCAGTGTCCTACAGTTCAGACGAATACAGGCTCATCCAGCAGATTTATGAACCGCCTTTACGGTATCATTACCTCAAAAGACCCTACGAATTGATTCCGCTAACGGCAGCGGCGGTCCCACAACCCCAATATTATGATGCTGATGGCAAGCAGCTATCGTCAGATGCTCCCGCAGCGTCCGTCGCGCGTGCTGTGTATGAAATTCGTATCCGTCCCGGTATCATGTATCAGCCGCACGCCTGTTTCGCAAAAGCTGAAAGTGGCGTATTGCGGTACCACGCCTTGAAAAAAGCAGACGTGAAGGGCTTTACCGAGATCAAAGATTTTCCGATGACAGGGACGCGTGAACTTATCGCAGCGGATTATGTCTACCAGATCAAACGGATGGCGGACCCGCGTCTCGCCTGCCCTATTCTTAGCACGTTGAAAGATTATATCCTTGGGCTGGACACGTATTCCGCCGCGCTTGCTAACGGACAGGAAGCGGCACCGTTTCCGGGGGTGGAGGTTGTGGATCGTTACACCTATCGGGTGATCCTAAAAGCGAAATATCCGCAGTTTGTCTATTGGTTGGCGATGCCTTTCTTTTCACCGATGCCTAAAGAGGCGATTGACTTTTACAGCCAACCCGTTATGAAGGAGCGGAACATCACGATTGATAGGTTTCCTGTCGGAACAGGTGCCTATCGGATAGAAACGCTCCTTGCACACAAGGAGATCGTTCTCGTCAAGAATGAGAATTTTCGGGTTGAGCGTTACCCGTCGGGTGGGGAACCCGGTGATAGGGATGCTGGGCTTCTTGACGATGCGTGGGAAACCGTCCCATTTATACCGAAAGTCGTCTACAAATTAGAAAAAGAATATATTCCGCGTTGGAATAAGTTCTTGCAAGGTTATTACGACAGTTCCGGTATCTCCTCAGATACATTTGACAGCGCGATTATGTTCGATGATACGGGGGATCCGAAGGAAAGTGAGGCATTGAAGGCGAAACATATTGTCCTGCGTACGAGCGTAAAACCGACGACTGTTTATCTCGCTTTTAATATGTTAGACGATACCGTCGGCGGGTACACCGCAGAGAAACAGAAACTTCGGCAAGCGATTTCGATCGCCTTGAATTACGAAGAGTATATTGAAATTTTTCTCAATGGACGGGGTGTTGTGTCGCACAGTCCACTGCCCCCTGGTATCTTCGGCTACGAAGCGGGTGAGACGGGTATTAATCCATATATCTACGACTGGGATGCAAGCACTAATCGTCCGGTTCGCAAATCTATTGAAGAAGCACGTCAACTCCTTGCAGAAGCAGGCTACCCGGGTGGACAGGATAGTAAGGGGAATCCGCTGATTGTCTCTTTTGACAACACGTGGAATTCGGCAGGTGCCACGTCCCGCTTAACGTGGATGCGGAATAAATTAGAGCAGCTCGGCATCACGATGGAGAGTCGCACCACCGATTACAACCGTTTTCGCGATAAAGTGAAAAAAGGAAACTTCCAAATCATCTTTTGGGGATGGCATGCGGACTATCCGGATGCAGAAAATTTCTTATTCCTTCTCTACGGTCCGAATAGTAAAGCCCTACGCGATGGCGAAAATGCTGCCAACTACGATAATCCAGAATACAACGGGCTTTTTGAAACGATGAAAAGCATGGAAAACTCGCCGGAACGCTTGACCCGCATTCGCGAAATGAACCGTCTGTTACAACGCGATGCGCCTTGGGTCTTTGTTTATCACCCTGTTGTTTTCGGTTTGTCGCATCAGTGGTTGAAGAACAGTAAACCGAGTGCCTTGGGCGGTGGAAACTTCAAGTATCTCCGCATTGATGCCAGTCAGCGGACAGAAAGCCGTCAAGCGTGGAATCAGCCTGTTGTTTGGCCCTTGTGGGTATGCCTCGGCTTGCTGATTTTAGGCACGATTCCAGCGGCCATCACAATTTGGAAACGAGAAAGAGAAACAAAACAGGCGCACATTGCTGATGAAGCGTGAGAAAATTAAATAGAATTTATGCATTTCCTTTTAAAGTCTCCCTGATAAGGGGCGGGGAATGCCCATAAGGCATTCATACCGTTGATTCTTTAGG
>JAPPDN010001005.1 GCA_028824575.1 Candidatus Poribacteria bacterium
CTTTTTTATAATAACGACGAACCTGTTGACTGGGTAATCGGTCAAATAGATGTAGCAGAAGAGAAACTCGTCTTCGGGACGCAGGTTGAGACGAGCGGTCTATCGTGGTTTCGCTGGAAAAACGGTGTCGAGGGTTTATTGACAACCGGTGGCACCTCTTTAAAAGGGTTCTCGAATCGTCTCATCGGCACTGAAGGTATTATTGATGTCGGTGGTGGCGCGCCGGTCCGCCTGCTACGCGCAGGGTCTGACGGTTGGGAAACGCCTGATTTAAGCGACATCCCGAAAGGCGATGACACAGTTTTCTCTGTCCTTGACCTTATTGACAGTGTTAAGACTGGACGTGAGCCGGAACTCAGCGGCCGCAAAGCACTTCAGGGGGCGGAACTCATTTTTGCGACGTATGAGTCGAGCCGACGACGTGCAAAGATTAATTTACCGCTCACAGTAGATGATTCGGCTTTGCTGACGATGGTTGCTAATGGAGACATCGGTTAAGTCTTAGTTCTATAAGCTGCAGGCGCGGTTTACCACCGCGCACTGTAGCAGTATCACATGCCTTGTGTTTTTCTGCAATTTTTATCAACCTAATTGAATTTTTTGCGTCTAACAAAGATTAAAGGGGATTTCATACACCTGTCCCGCAAGACCACAAAGTTTTAAAGAATATGAAAAAATATTGCAACCTTTTTATCCTTAAAACGCGTCTTATGACATAAGTGTATATTGTCTAACGTTTAGACTTGAAATGAAAAAACAAGTCAGAAGCAGTAATAGATACGACGCAGTTCTCGACACACTCCGTTCAACGCCCAGAGGCATGTCTAACGTGCAAAACGCGTTTGCCGGACACCGTTTGATATGTTGAAGCGTGGAGGTGCCGATACCGGGATAAGGTCCGAACCTGCCCGGAAAATATGTGAATCAACGCGAAGCACCGAATCTTTGCAATCTTTCGGACTCGCGAAAAGCAGGGAGAAACGAGTGCAAAAAATTAAGAATATGTACGGTGTTGCTTATAAACCGGCACACAAAAGTCGAAACCAACACAAGTTCGGAAACGATCCAACCCCCAAATCACCAATCCGTTCGCGATGGGTGAATTTTCTCTTTTTTCAGATTTTTGTCTGTCTCACAACTTTAATGATTTCTACCGATGTATCGGCACAGTCTTCTGTAACACTATCCGTTATTGATACCGAGGGGGATGATACGGTTTTCAATGGTAGTACCGAGAAGTTGCGTATTACTATCTCACTATCAGATGATCCGAGTGACCTCGGTACGTATGAATATATCCTCAAAGTAGACGGTCATGACGGGGTTCAAATTGGTAGTCTCGGTACTATAGAGGAAAATGAAACAAAAACTATCGTTGAAGCTTGGGATGGCGGTGGTCTTTCAGAGGGCACCTATACGATTCGTGTGGAAATTCGTGAACCCGGTGTGGCTGCTGATGCTGAGGCAACATCTTCAGACGAGGCAACAGTAACCTTAGATAGAACTGCCCCGGAGATTTCAATTGGTACCGATCTCACCGAATTCTCGCCAAATGGAGACAGATTCCTTGATGCCGTTACTGTCTATTATAGTGTAGATGAAGATGTCACAGAGAGTGAATTGGAATTTTTTCGCGTTGTTAATGATAGCGAAACTCAGTTTGGGCGACCTGAGCGGCTTGAGGAAACTGCTGGAGAACATACATTCTTTTGGGATGGCGCGGACAGAAATTTCAGAATTTTTCCGGATGGACAGTATAAACTAAGAATTAAGGTAGTTGACAAAGGTGGAAATTCTACTGCATCGGATAAAACCAACCCGATTACTATTGATACGCAAGCACCTGTAATATCTCGTGTTGTTGCTAATGAGAACCTGACTATTGTTAATGGTGTTTTTATCAATGCCCCTATTCAATCGATTAAAATGACGGCAGACGATTTAGGGGGTACACCGATTGATTTTACCGACCTGGACACGGCTCTAATGGTGAAGGCACAAGATGATGCTACCATAAAAGGGTCCCTCAGCCAGGAGGGTCAATCATTGACGTTGTCCTTCGGCAACCGCTTGGATACAGCATCCGAAAACGGCGAATATACTATTTCAATAGCTGTTGCTGATAGAGCTGGAAACCTCGCGAAAAAAACGTTGAATTTCACCTTTGATAACATCGCACCGAATTTGACGGAAGTCGCCACTTCAAACGGCAAGTTGACCCCCGGTAGCGGCGTTAGCACACGGACAAATTTTGTTGAGGCAACACTCAGTGATAATATTAAAAACGGCCTCAGCCTTTTCGACTCCACGATTCGACTCACCGGACCCAATGGTACTGTATTGGGACAGCAGACACAACCAACTGCGAATAAAATCCGTTGGCTCTTCCTAACGCCACTCTTGGCGCGGGATGGTCTTATGGATGGTACGAACACCACGTCCACATCTTGTCGAAGCCGTGCGTGTCGAGTCCGAGCACGGTGGC
>JAPPDN010000606.1 GCA_028824575.1 Candidatus Poribacteria bacterium
CCAGAGAACGAAAGCAATTCAAGCCGGTCGTCGAGGACTCAAAGTCGGTCCTGGCAGATCAACCGATCCGTTCCTGAATCACGATTATTCCGAATTTGTAGGCATTGGCTTGAAGGCATCAGAGATGAACGATACGCAAAAAGAGCACCTTCGGAACCTGATTAAGACGTACGTCTATAACCTTGAGACTGAGTTCGCCGATGTATGGATGGCTGACATTGATGTTGGCATCGACAACACTTATTTCGTCTGGATCGGCGGCACCGCCATCAATGATCCAATCTACTACCGTGTTTTCAATCCCGCCGTCTGGATTGAATTTAACCATGAGGGCGGTTTAGACCATATCCATACGATTACCCGCGCACCTAATGGGAACGACTACGGCATTTTTGCCCTGAACCACGGTACCAAAACGTTATTTGAACACTATGCTTCCGCCGATCATCATAAAGTGATTCATGGATTGTTTGATGATCGTATTGAGAGCCCACAAGACAGGCGTAATAAGGAGACACCATAATGTTTGACAAGGTTTTAGAAAAAGTAGAGGAGCAGTGTCGGGAAGAAAGAGTTCCGATGCTCGGACCGGACAAGGCGAAATTGCTCGCTAGCTGCGTTGAAAAGGCAAAACCGTCCGTAATCGTAGAATGTGGGACCGCTATCGGATACTCCGGGTTGTGGATATTACGCGTGCTGAAAAATTTAGGCGCAGGACGTTTGATAACAGTCGAAATTGAGCCTCCAAACGCACAGCGCGCACGCACACATTTTGAAGAGGCAGGTGTGTCCGACCTTGTGGATTCGCGGATCGGGGACGCTGCAGAAGTACTCAAAACCATCCAAGAACCTATCGATTTTCTGTTTCTTGACAACAACAAAGATGGCTATTTCGCCTGTTTCCAAGCCATTGAATCTCGGTTAACCAATCCAGCGACAATTGTCGCTGACAACGTCGGCAGACCGGACAGAATGGCTGATTATCTCGAACACGTCCGTTCAAACTTTGAATCTGAAACACACTGGTTTGAAAGTCGGCGACGACCCGGAAGACGGGACGGGATGGAAGTTAGCATCTATCGTCGCTGATGTCCAAGGACGGAATTGATGGCGGCGTTTATAGCCCCGCCTCACAGAAGCTGGGAAAAAAAGGAGGCACTTGTCTATGATGTCACACTTTACCATTGATTTTGAGTTTCAACAATGTTGGCGAAAGGTGGGAATTTTAACGCTACTGTGGATGAGCATGCTGTCCATTCCTATCAGGGTTGATGGACAGACACAGACTGAACGGGAGTTACCACGTATGTCAGCGCACCGGACTGCTGAGGAAATCAAAATAGATGGGGTGCTTGACGAACCTGTTTGGCAAAGTGTAGAGCCGATCCGTCAATTATACCAAATCCAACCCGATCAAGGTGATCCGGCGACAGAACAGTCCGAAATACGCATTCTTTATGATGATAAGAAGTTGTACTTCGGATTCGTTTTTTTCGATTCGGAGATGGATAAAATCGTCGCTAACGACATGCGTCGAGATTCTTCAGGTTTGCGTTCCAACGATTACGGGTTCCTGCTGTTAGATACCTACAATGACCGCCGCAACGCCGTTTTTTTTCGATTTACTCCGGTGGGTGGAATGGAAGACACAGCGGTATCGAACAGCGGTGGCAGTCTTAATACAAGTTGGGATATTGTTTGGGAGTGTCGTTGTAGAATTAATAACGACAATTGGACAGTGGAAATCGCAATTCCGTTCAGTCAGCTCCGTTTTGAGCGCAGCGACGTAATGAACTGGGGATTAAATTTCGGGCGCGAAATCGCACGGAAACGAGAAATCGCGGCATGGAATGAGGCGCCCAAAACCTATGGTGGGCTGGCAAAGTATCGCACTGCCTACTTCGGTACGCTTGAAGAGTTAGAAGGAATTTCTCCATCAAGGCATCTGGAATTGCTACCGTATCTACTGCCTGGAGCAAATTATACATCGGGGATTGAGGGAAGTGAAGGTGGCTTGGTGCTGGATATTAAGTACGGCGAAGCTCAGATCCATCGTGGCAGCGCGTTCGCGTTTCTTAAGGGGGGCTTGGACCTTAAATACGGCGTAACTCCTAACCTGACTGCTGATTTAACTATTAACACCGATTTCGCCCAAGTGGAAGCAGATCAAGAACAAGTAAACCTTACCCGTTTTAGTCTCTTCTTCCCTGAGCAGCGTCCGTTTTTCTTGGAAGGTGCCAGTATCTTTGATGTCGGGATTCCACGTCCAAGTTTCCGTAGACCGCCACCTTTACTGCTCTTTTATAGCCGTCGTATTGGACTCGCAAAAGGACACGCAATTCCCATTCTCGGCGGCGGCAAAATGACTGGAAAAATTGGACCTTACGGTATAGGGGTTCTGAATGTATTGACTAACAAGTTTAAGGATGATGAATTTCAGATAGGTCAACCCCTTGCCGATGAACCACGGACAAATTACTCGGT
>JAPPDN010000966.1 GCA_028824575.1 Candidatus Poribacteria bacterium
CCTTCGGACTCCGGCGGCGGCGGCCGTACTGGCCCTGCTGGTCGCCGGCGGGTCTGAAAGGTAAGGCATGACAACTCTGCAACCTGCAGCGCGTGCGTGTCCGCCCCCATCAAACTCAGATGCAAGTTGGCTTACATCAACGTGTCCCTGGCTCCGCAGACTCACTTTCGCGCTTCGATCGGTCATCTCAGATACACAGAGAGCCACCTCGACACCGGCTATTGCTTGAATCTGATTCACGATGCCTTCTATCGCGTCAGCAGTCGCTCCGGTTTTTCTGAGCATCCGTTGTGTAGCGTACACGGATGCGATCTTTCCATCATCAGTCACCTGCAATGTGCGAAGGATTTCACTTGAGAGCCGAATTTTAGCGACAGGCAGTTGCTCATAAACGTTGCGGTAGACTTCATCTGGTGCAAATTCCCCTACCTCAATTAATTCTGCAGCGATTCGATGTGTTTCAGCCGTCGTATTGCTGTAGCGAAAACAACCGGTGTCAAACATAAGTCCTGTATAAAGACAGAGCGCACACGATTTATCTATTGGTGTCTGGTGATATTTAATGAGTTTATAGACGATCTCCGACGTAGAAGAAGCGGAAGGCATAATGAGGTTGATGTCCCCGAACGCCTCTGCGGTGGCGTGATGGTCAATGTTAACGAGTTTGTGGGTCGGCAGCAAGGATTTGGCAAGTGTTTTCCCAATTCGTTCGAGTGTGCTCGCATCTAATACAATTAACACTTCTGGCTGATAGGTACGAAGCGCGTGTACATCCTCAATGTTCTCCCAGCAAGGCAGAAATTTATAGTTCTCCGGTACAGCATCTGTATTAAATATTTTAACGGATTTTCCGAGCCTCGTGAGAAAGAGGTAGAGCCCTAATTCGGAACCGATTGCGTCGCCATCAGGGTTAATGTGTGTTGAGAGTGCAAAGTCATGGTAGTGATTGAATAGGGTAAGGAGTGCGCCGTAGTTCTGCATATCCACTATCTTTAAGGTGTTCATGAAAGGTCGGTTGCTTGTTCTTCGGACGTCTCGTCTTCTGATGTAACAGACTTGAGGAGTCCATCTATTTTGAAGAGGTAGTCAGCGGACTCATCAATAGCAAACCTAAGTTCCGGCGAATACCGGAGCGTGAGGCGATTCCCGATTTCTCGCCTGAGAAATCCTGCGGCACTTTTCAGCCCCGCGAGTGTTTTATCTTTTTGTACCTCGTCCCCAATAACACTCACTTTGACATCCACATACTTCAGGTCGGGTGACACTTCTGCCTGTGTGACAGTACAAAATGCGACACGCGGATCCTTGACAGAGCGTTGGATAATCTCACTCAATTCCCGTTGAATGAGGGCGCCGACCCGATCTTGTCTTCTACTATCTGCCATGTTGTCCCTATCTTTCAGAGCAAGTTTGACTTGCGAGTTTCGTCAGAAGAAAAATTCTGTTTCGTAATCGACTAACTCAGCGTCTACATTTTTCTCAACAAAAGCGATGACATGCGAGATAAGTTTATTGAGATGCGCTACATCGTTGGAAACAGAAACAGCGGCTAAGACCGCGAACTGATGTGCATCTAACGCTTCAACTTCCGCAATAGCGATATTAAAGCGGTTTTTGAGTCTATCGACAAGACTTTTGATAACCCGGCGTTTCGCCTTCAACGATTGGCTATCAGGGATGCGTAGCCGGATTTTACAAACACCGATATGCATTAATAAGGTGTTAATTAATTGTGATAATAGGCGCGGTGTTCACCCGCGCTGTTTGTGTAAATAAATTATTCTACGAACTCAGGTGCTTACGAAAGGGAACGCGCGACTTGCTCGTGGACATAACACTCAAGAACATCACCAACCTGTAGGTCGTCGAATGTCTCTATGCCGATGCCACATTCATAGTTCGCTTGTACTTCGTTCACACTATCTTTGAATCGACGCAGCGAATTGACTTTTCCTTCGTGAATCAAACGATTATCGCGAAGGATACGAAGCGGTTGATTGTAAGAGATGCGTCCCCAATTGACGTAGCTGCCAGCAACTAAACCGAGCCGTGGCACCCTAAACAATTCGCGAACTTCTGCCCGCCCGATAACAACCTCTCGCACCTCAGGATCAAGTAAACCTTCCATCGCCGATCGGATATAGGAAATGAGGTTATAAATTATGTTGTAGGTCCGAACATCAATTCCCTCAGCTTCTTTGGCTTGTACGGCTTCTGTCGTAGGATGAACGTTGAAACCGACGACAATAGCATCAGATGCGGAGGCGAGCAAAATGTCGGTTTCAGTAATACCGCCGACGGCCTGGTGAATAATGTTGATCTTAACTTCATCGGTACTCAATTCGAGCAGCGATGAGGCAACCGCTTGTATGGAACCTTGCGTGTCACATTTGAGCACGACATTTAATTCTTTAATCTCGCCTTCCTGAATCTGTTGGAATAGATTTTCCAAGCTGACATGGCTGTTTGCGCCGAGT
>JAPPDN010000730.1 GCA_028824575.1 Candidatus Poribacteria bacterium
ATCCTCCACCATCCGCGTATGCGCAAGCGTCAACGGATTGAAGGAACCAGAAAAAATGCCGAGTTTCTTACCACGCATAAGCATCGGCGGCGCAGCGCGGTGGACGAGCTCTATCTGCGGCGGTGCCGATGGATCCAACCGGTTAAAGAGTTCAGTATACCGTCCATAGTCCGGATGGCTCTCGCATTTTTGTATCAAGAGATCCAATAGTGAGTTCGCCATTACCTTCCACCTGTGTTCTTGTCTGGGTCAACGGTTTACGTGAAGATAGTATTAATCGATGTCGGCTTCCGCTTTCTTCGCTTCTTCCCAGATTACGTCTAAACTTTCTAAGTTCTGTGCTTCAAAATTCGTGCCGCGGCGTTCTAATTCTGCTTCCATCCATTTAAAACGGTGTATAAATTTTCGGTTCGCCTGCCGTAATGTCTCCTCGGCTTGTATCTCCATAAAACGACACAGATTAACAATAGCAAACAACAAGTCCCCGAGCTCCATCGCTGTTGCCTCTGGATCATCTGCGTTGATACTCACCTTAACTTCTTCAAGTTCCTCCTCAACCTTAGCAACAACATCGGTAAGTTCATCCCAATCAAAACCGACACGTGCTGCGCGGTTCTGTATCTTCTGTGCGCGGAGTAGCATCGGGAGCGCGTTCGGAATCCCATCAAGTACGGATTTCCGATCCTCATAACCCGCCTCTTGACGTTTGATCGCCTCCCAGTTTTTCACAACCTCATCCGAATCCTCAACATCCACATTACCAAAGACATGCGGATGCCGCCGTATTAGTTTCTCTGTCAAGGTCTCAATTACGCCGTAGATGTCAAAATCCTCGTGTTCGGCTGCAATCTGTGCCTGGAGCATGATGTTTAAAAGCAGATCACCGAGTTCCTCTTTCAACTTCTTTGGATCACCCGTATCAATCGCTTCAAGGGTCTCGTAGGTTTCCTCAATGAGTGTAGATTTCAGCGATTCATGCGTCTGCTCGCGATCCCACGGACATCCATTTTCGCTTCGCAGTGTCGCTATGACATCAACCAGTTCCTCAAACAGATCTTTTGGCATACCGATCTCCTTTACTTCGTTCCTGTTTTGTTTTTCAAGTTCTTCACGTGTTTCTGGACTTCTGGGTAGCGTTCCGCCTCTGGGAAATAGGTCAAGTAGAGTTCATAGAGTTGCAACGCGCGGGCATAGTTTTTCTGTGTTTCTGCCGCATGGGCGCGTTTCTCTAATGCATCTGCCTTCGCATTCAACAATTCGCTGAGGAGTTGCGTAGCACGCGCCGCGAACACACTCTTGCTATATGTATTACGAAACATCTCTAACGCCTTCACCACTTCAGCATACGGTTTCTTGTCCCTAACCTTTTTCAGCTGGTCGAGTTGGGTTTCGGCTTGCGTGGTAAGACGTGTCGCTGATTCTTTCGCTGTGCGACATAATTCCGTATCAGGCAAAATCTCCGCAATTTGGGCATAAAGTGTGAACGCTTCCCCGAGTCTACGATCCTTTTCAGCGATTTGTGCCTTTTCAAACCCAGACTTAACCTGTTTCGCTGGTCCATAAGTAATAAGCCACTCTCGCATCTTCGTTTTTGTTGACCATTTTGGAGAAAGACTGTGTGTTTCATCTGGCCACGCTTCAAACGTCACATCTGCGCCCCATTCTGTATAAAACCCCGATGCGCGTTTTGCACGTGGGTAGTGTGGATCATCCAATTCGCCTGCACCGTAGAAGACCGGGTGTCCACGAATCAGTTCCGCTGGCGGTGGTTCCATATCCACATTGCGTCTACCTGCACCCAGAATAAGAAAACCCGCTAACCGATCCAGTAACTGTTCACCTAAAACGGTCGTCGAATAGCCGCCTTGGCTATAACCACCCATAAAGATATAATCCATTGCTATATTCAGGCGTGCTGAGACAAGTGCTACAACTTCATGAAAAAATGCCTTTTCAGGTGCTGTTTTGGTAGGCGGGAGGTGTCCTTTGTAATAGTCATCAGTTGCGTAATTCATACCAACAATGATAAACCCTTCTCCTTTTGTTATATGCCTGAACATCCTGGTTGTGGCTGCCCCACGGTAGCCGTGGTAATAAAAAATAACCGGAAATGGACGCTTGTCGGTATAATCAACCGGAACGTAAAGGAGAAAAGTTTTCCCTGTCTTTGGGGCTGTGATACGCACTTCCTTTCCGGGCAACAATTCAGCATCTGACATTGGCACATCCGCGGAAAGGACACTGCAAAACAGAAGCAGAAAGAGTATGCTGAAGCAAATGACCTCTTCTTTCAGGCGCGACTTATTGGAACAGAAGATGTATTTGATCTGGCAAGCTGCACTGAAAAAGCGTGTTTTCATGCGTCGGTGTCACTCTCCTGAAGTGCCTCTAATTGAAGAATCAGTTGACCGAGTTGCAGTCGCAACAGTAGTGTGTAGATTTGCATCAGTAGCGTGACCTGCGCTTCCGTTGGCA
>JAPPDN010000828.1 GCA_028824575.1 Candidatus Poribacteria bacterium
CATCTGCGGATGAGCAGATGTCACATCCATTATAAAGTCGTCGTATCCCGCAGGAAAGTATTCCGGCATGACACCTTGTGACTTGAACCCATGTGTGACCAACGCGTTGCCCGGTCCGAACAGCCCCTGAGTATGCATATATTGACGCAACTCAGCGGTTCTGAGGAAACTGGGCATTTGCTCTGAACCCCCGCAGCACGCCGCCAAAAACGCCGGCGCAATTTGTTCTGGCAAAGGCTGCGGAAACCCTCGCGCCTCAAAGTCGATAGCACGCCACTCCGTATCCATGAGGATCGCATCGTTCATGTGTTGTAACTTCTGTAAGCTGGCTGTCCACTGCTTACGGGCAACATCCGTTAGTATCCCTTCCCACACCCAATATCCATCGCGCTCAAACGCAGTCCGGTCAAACGCTTCAAGTACTTCCAGTTTCAACAGGTTATCCACACGATTTTCCGGGGAGCCGTCGTGTGTCGATAAGGTATCCATTGACTTCTCCTTTGGCGAGGAAATTCAAGCAGAAAATAATATTTTAACGCAAATGTCGTTATCAGGAGCTTATCCCTACTCGGAAAGCATATAGTTTTGCTCGGTTCAGCACAAAACGGAGTCGCAGCGGTTGCTCTGCATCCGCTAACGTCGCCGACTTCCATTGCACTGAGTGCCGTATGCTATCCCCTGTCAACGGAACGCAGTCATCAACCGAAAATCCGGGCTGAACCTGTCCCTCAGCTGTCAGCACCTCAACTTTGACGTGTCCGCCGCTCGCATCTGCATTAATTTCAAATCCTCCGTTTGGAATCTGTAACGGAACGGTTTCAACAATACCCTCTTCCGCATCGGCATCAAGCGAGACGAAACCGTCTAATCGCCACTTCGCAAGTCCGATCTCCTTGTGCCGATCCTTCATCTGCGCACCGTGGGTGTGTTCTGTCCCTGTATAGTACCAGTGGATTTCATCGTCGGTAATGATCGGTTCAATAGCCGTTCCCATAATCATACCGGTGTCAAATGTACCGCTTTCACCGCGCGGGATAATCGGTGTCCGAATTGCATCGGGATAGTCCCAATTAAACCCGTCTCGGCTGCAAACGAGTTGCGCGTCAATCGGTCCATCGATAGGGATTTCATGCTCCGCCGCACCCGGTCCCGTCACATAGAGCACCCCAGCGATCCCGATATAGATATTATGATAGAGGAAACCTGACATGTTGTGGATTTCAGCACGATCCGCGCCGTATCTCTGTACACCGATTTCGTCATCCGCATCCGTTGCACCGAACATCGGTTCGAGCGGTTTCCAAGGGCCCGCAAGGCGTGGACTTTCAGTGTATGCGATCATACGCCTTGCGTCTTTATCGTCTCCACGTATGAGAGCGTAAGCACGAAACAGGTCTGTTTTTTTATCGTAGATGACGTTGAACGCGCCTTCGTTATTCCGATCCGCAATCGGTTCAAGGTAATCTGAGTCGTCCCATCGGATACCATCGGGTGACATGAGCAGGAAGATGTTACGGTACCGTCTGCAAAAACCGATCATCTTATACCGTCTCTGCGGATCCGATTCATCATCATCACGGAAGACACACGCGCCGTGGAGGTCCCACACAATGTTGTTATTTGGGTTTCCGTTGAATTCAAAGAGTCCCAAATTCGGTTTCGTCCACGTCAACCCGTCATCGCTTTCTGCATAGCAGGTGAGATCGCCGCGATCGTTTTCAACAAATTTCCGCCCGTAAGCATCGTGGGTCTGTCCCCTGTATGTTGACGGGTTTCGGTCAGGACGTGGCACGTAAAGTCCCGGAATCTCATTCGCTTCAAACCGCCAATGCGGTCCCATACGACACATGTACCACATACGGTATTTTCCGTACGCAGCATCGTATAGTGTAGTCCCGTAGAGGTGCACACGTCTGGACTGATCCGGTCCACCGTGTTCCCACAGATTGTCAGGGTCAGGTTTAAGAACAGAAACATCATGCTTTACGCACTGATGCAGTGTGCGCGTCACGCCGTGTTTGGAAGCGATCAGCGCGTCGTCAACAAACATTTCTGTGCCAGTATCAAGTGTATGAACGGTATTTAAATTCACGTTGTTTTCCTCAATTAATCGGCAGATGCTTCCAGAGATATGTGTTTGGACGGATCAAAAGTAAAACATATTTTCAGCCTTGCCGTTTGTCTTCTCCCAATTGTGCCTCTAAGGATGCTGAACTTTCATACTATCCTTCCGAATTCTTTACTTTCGTTCCAGCATCTTCCGCGTGGCAGTGAATTCGCTTACAGTCAGCGTAAGGTGTAGAGGTTAGTCTGCCCGTGTGAGCGTCCACAAGAGTATCGTGCCGTCGCTACTCCCACTCGAGAGGGTACCGCTATCCGGGCTAAACGCCACGCTCCAGACCGCATCTGTATGCCCTGTGAATGTGCGTACGAGATTACCTGTGTTCACATCCCATAAACGGATGGTATTGTCC
>JAPPDN010000427.1 GCA_028824575.1 Candidatus Poribacteria bacterium
ACTTCGCTATGGCAGAGCGATGTCGGTCAGTAGCGGGATTAACGAACAAATGGCCGAACTCATGCCAGATGAGTTCCAGCAATTCAGCCCTAGTTCCGTACACCGGTATACCATCAACCGATCCAACGGGTCCAATTACGCTGAATATGGACAATCTGTTATCAGGGTGTCGAACTCGAGGCCCAATTCCACCGTGTTGAAACAAGGGACTTAAAACCAGATTGTAGTCCCGTTGTCGCATTCCATAGTATTGTTCAAGGACATCGATCAAATTCTCGCTGCCCAGTGCTCTGAAAACCGTGTCGATTAATGATTGGTAGTATGCCGTTTGGCTTTTGAAAAAGGTGTCGAAGTCCGAATTAATCGCAAAGTCACTCAGGAGTTCGTAGAACGTTCGAAACCGGGTTTCGTCTTGAAATGCTCGAATGTAGTATTCGTAGTTTTCGAAGGGGAATTGAGGCGTAAGTTCCGGCGGTTTCGACATCGACAACACCGGACTCAGGTAGGCGTCCGAGTAAGTGCCATGCTCTGTAATTTCCTTAAACAGTTTGACTGCCTCATGCGTTTTAAATGGCGAAAAGTAATCCCGCATGGACTGGGAATACGCCACGTCGTACCTGGTTAGTCCTTCATAATCGCACAGCAACTTTATAGTGATTACAAGTTCAATTCTGGGATCTACGTCGATGTTCAGCCTGGTCATCACCATTTACTCCGAGTATGGAGCCGAAGGAGTCGGTGTATCTCGATCGGGGATAAGGCATTCGCTCAGTGACCGTACCCGCTTTCCCTCAAAAACCGTAGCGCATCGGAACCGTTTTTAATCGAGAGGATACCTTCTATAGCCGCTTTATTGTCGGACGTCTTCTCGTAGTAGGCTTCGCATATCTTGTAACCTACGTAGTATCCCAGGTCGGCTGGCCTTTCTGCTGTGGACCTGCCGCCGTTGTAAAGCCAGTTGTCGAAGTTGGTTTGAAGCATGTCTTTCGAGAACGATTCCCACAATTCAGATTCGTGAGCATCTCCATACACGTGCAAATGAGGGTTTATGTGTTTTCCGGTTGCCAACTCCCCAAGAAAGTCGGCGGCACCTTCGTTTATAGACTGACCCAGTAGTGTGTTATCTCCATAATCATAGGCCTGTTGTGTGTGTATAAGTTCATGAATAACGATATATGGAATGTCTTCTACAGGTCTGAGGACTTCAAGATACCACTCGTTCAGTTCGTCCTTGGGAAGATTGCCCGTTCGACAGGAAATCTCGGTACCGATCAAAAGGCCGTTGCTCGATGTAGTACCTCCAGAAGTCATTTTACCGATCAGAAAGTACACATCCGGGAAAACCGCCTTGTCGTACAGTTGCTTCCAATTGTGCATATATCCGCGGATCTGATCGGTTAACTCCAACACACGGTTCGAGCTCTCTCTTATTGAAGTGTAATACCTAGGCCGGGCTTCGATTACCTCGACCAATCCCTCCGCGCTTTCGATTCTGGCGTCGATGAAGTCCTTTAGACCGGTACTGCCTTTTGCCAAGTACTCCGATTCGAAGATGTTTACCTTTTCTTCCGTATTCTTGCCTTCCGACAGGTCGTACGCCAGCCAGAAATTGTCGATATCGGAAGTAACTAACCGGACTTCGTCGGGATCGCTATTCATCGAGTGGAACCTCCCTGGTTGCTCAATGAGAAACATACCCCCTTCTAAATAGGTAAGACGCTTCAGAAATCCATTTGATCAAATCACTACTGTTGTTTTTGTTAATCCGCTTGTGGGAAGTGTATTCATAATCATAATGGTGCCTTTTCTCGTCATGCGCCTTGCCATTGATATCCTGGTCTGGTTGCTTGTTGTCTCACCCACCGAATCATTGACACCAGCCCCATATCCCCTATATTCATTATTAGATGTAATACATATATAATCGAAGCATGGTTTGAACCTGGCATCTTTCGATTTTCAACCTGTACGGGAGTAATTTATGGCGTTCCTGGAAGCCGGGGTCGCGGCCCCTGAAGTCGCGCTGGAAGACGCGGCCGGCAATTCGACGTCGCTGGCAGACCAGGCGAACGGCGGTTGGCTGCTGGCAGTCTTCTACAAGGTGGGCTGCGGGACCTGCAAGTTCAGCGCTCCCTCTTTCGAAAAGATCCACCAGGCCTACGGCGGCAACGGTGGATTCCGGGTACTCGGCGTCTCGCAGGACACGCCGGAGGACACGCGGGCGTTCATGGACGAGCACGACGCGTCGTTTACGAACGTGTACGACACGACCCACTGGGCCTCGTCTGATTTCGGCCTGACGAATGTGCCGACGTGGTTTCTCATGGATGAGGGCGGCGGCATACTCGACAGCAACACGGGCTTCTGCCGGACCGACCTGAATGACCTTTCGAAGACCATCGCGGGACACCTCGACGAGGAGGCCGTGGTCATCTCGCCGGGGGACGACGGCGCGCCCGAAATGAAGCCTG
>JAPPDN010000719.1 GCA_028824575.1 Candidatus Poribacteria bacterium
AGTAGATACACGTCTCAGGCGGACACTTAAGCAGACACGCGGTGTTTCCACACCGTCCCCAACGTTGTTCCCAGATCTGCTCGCCGAAAGCGAACGCGATTTGGAGAAAATTCAGAATGAATGTGATGCTTACCTTCAACGCTTCACCAATAAGTTGGTCGAACAGGAGAAAGAACACGCGGAGAAGATTGAGGTGCTTATCTTTAAAAAATTCCTCATTGAATTTATCCGAGATTTTCTCTTCGTTGAGGTGGCAGAGAACACGCGAGGCGGTGAGTTACCGGAACGTCTCAATTGGTTCTTGGATATCGTTGATTCTGAAGTTATCCCAATTGAAGTCGGAGTAACGAAGGTTTCACCGAAGTATCATAAAGTCAAAGGCGCGCGTTCTTGCGAGTTTGGAGTGGGGACAATCATTGAAGTTAACACGGCTGGGTTGCAATCCAAGGATGGGAAACGGGTCAATCAGATGGCTGTCGTCATTGAAGCGGAGTAGAGCGGATGGAAACAAGTGAACGCTTAGTTCAAAAGATCGCGCAGATGCCACGGGTGGACCTCGGACATTTCCCGACACCGCTGGAGGAGTGCCCACGACTTTCCGAAGCACTCGCCGGACCGCGCATCTTTATGAAACGCGAAGATTGCTCAGGTTTGGCTTTTGGGGGCAACAAAGTCCGGCAGCTGACTTTCACCATCGGCGATGCTGTCGCAGAAGGGGCTGATACAATTATACAGGGCGCGGCTTCGCAATCCAATCACTGCCGACAAGCCGCTGCTGCCTGCGGTAAACTCGGACTCAAGTGTTATCTTCGCCTTGCCCGTGATCACAAGAGTATCCTCCAAGGGAATCTACTGTTAGATAATATCGCAGGCGCGAACGTCGAGATTGTTGATGTACCCTTCGGACCCGAATTAGATGTGGTGAAGTACGAACTCGCGGAAAAACTAAAGACGCAAGGACTGAAACCTTATGTCCTCGCAGCACCGCGTTCGACCGCTCTTGCTGCCGTTGCTTTTACGTGGTGTATCGCTGAAATTTCACAACAGCAACAGCAGTTAGGTATTGATGCAGATTGGATTTATACAGCTTCCGTAGGTGGTACACAGGCAGGACTTGTCCTCGGCACCAAGACGCTTGGTCTAAAAATGAAACCGTTTGGCATCGCACCTATTGTTTGGGAAGGTAAATTTGATCGGCTACGCACCGCCGCAAACAATGCCGCCGAACTTTTGGAATTGGATACCCAAGTCACCGACGCAGAGATTCAGAACACAGACGACTATATCGGGCAGGCTTACGGCTACCTCACACCCGAATGTATTGATGCCCTCAAACTCGTTGCTAAAACGGAGGGGATCTTCCTTGATCCTGTCTATACCGCCAAGGCGATGGCATGCCTCATTGATCATATCCAACGGGGCAAACTCGGACGCGATGATACCGTCATCTTCCTCCACACGGGCGGCACCCCAGCACTCTTTGCCTACCAAGAAGAATTAGTCGCCGACTTATAGTCATAATCTTCCTATTGATACCGCGCGGTTGATCTGAACACGGGAACATTTAAGTCTTTCTGCCTTCCCTTCTACTTTTCCTTGCCTTTTTTCCCAAACATGCTATAATCTCGATCAATTGTGTAGAAGCATTTTGATCGCGCTTGTATAACAATTGACCATAACGCTAATTGCTGTCGTTGACCTTTTAACCCTGGAATATATCAATGCTATTTCGTTTTTCGCTTTACGGATTCCTGAAAAATCAACGCTATTACGATCCGTTTTTGTATCTGGTGTTTCTTGAAAAAGGCTTGTCCTACTTTGAAATCGGTATCCTGATCGGATTTCGGGAGATTTGCACCAACCTGTTTGAGATTCCCTCCGGCGCACTCGCTGACCTTTATGGCAGGCGACGTGCCATGATTTTCTCGTTTTGTGCCTATATTGTTTCTTTCGCGATATTTGCTGAGAGTACGTCGCTGTTTTTTCTATTCGCTGCCATGTTTTTCTTCGGTTTAGGCGACGCGTTTCGTAGTGGCACCCATAAAGCGATGATCTTCGATTGGCTCCGTCTACAAGGAAGGTCGGATGAGAAGACGAAAATATACGGCTTCACCCGTTCTTGGTCGCAGATGGGTTCCGCGGTCTCTGTTCTCATCGCTGGCGGTTTAGTCTTTTACCGCGGCAATTTCACAGACATCTTCTGGTTTTCAATTATCCCTTACGCAATGAATATCGTTAACTTCCTCGGCTACCCCAAGCAGTTAGATGGTGATAAACAGAGCGAATTTTCCCTGAAAGCGGTTGCACGTCTGCTCGGCAGTGCCTTGAAACAGTCAGTGCAATTCCCACCACTCCGCCGATTGGTCTTTGAAGGCATGGGATTTGAAGGGAGGTATAAAGCCAGTAAGGATTACCTACAGCCGATTCTCAAACACACAGTAATCGCTTTGCCTTTACTCTTA
>JAPPDN010000002.1 GCA_028824575.1 Candidatus Poribacteria bacterium
CGTTATCAATAAATGCACCCATCCGACTACAACCGATAACAGCAGCACGATACGTTTTCATCTGTATTCTCCTTGTCCTCAATATAATGATTCGACCGGTCTTTCTATCGCACTCGATCAATTGTTCACTTGGTTAAGACTTACGCATTCCCTCTTAAAGTCCCCCTGATAAGGGGGATTTAGGGGGTTTAAAGGAGAGAAATTACCGCTTTTTGCGTCTAAACGTCCGATATTTACGCAATGTGCGTAAGTCCTATCGGTAAAAGAATAACCAATTTCGTAAAACACGTCAAGAAAAATCAGTCTAATTTTTTCTTGACGCACAAAGACAAATCGTGTATCCTTTGACTCTTTACAAAGGTCAGGTTCGTTGCAGCGAAAGAACCTTGAATCGTTCACGGGATGCCGCCTAAAGTGCATCCAAAATTGTATGTAGGTAAAAGATTACTACCTTTTATCAGAGTTTTAACGAACTTATCTTTGAATTATTCGCGAAAATTCGCGGTGATTTAGAGTAGACAAAACGAAGGTAATTAAAACCTATGGCAATGTCTGTTTACGCAGGCACAACTTTAAGTGAAGCACAAAAAATTGTTGAAGGTGATTACTCAACTTTTGATTGGCGGGAGCGTGTCGCCTATCGCAAGGTGTATCTTGGCATGAATCCAGCGATTCGGGATGCAGAGAATGCGCTTGACAACGACACGGACAAACCTGTCGTTGTGGCATTGCTGCTCAAATCGGAGAAGATGCTCGTCAAAGACCGGGTCAGGCGTCTTAGCGCGATCAAAACCGCACGAATTATACCGGACGAGGAACTTCTCAAACGGACAGGCTATCTCTTTGATAACGAAAAATTGGTTGGGCTTCCCGAAGGGGTCGTGATGCGTGCGAGCAATGGTGTTTACCTTGTGCAGTGTGATGTGAATCAATATCAATGTTCGCTACGTGGAAAACGAGATGCGTTTAGCAGAAATCAGCAGGTCTATGTCGAGGACCGCGTCAAAATTCAAGTGGTTGATGAAAGGCATGGTGTCATTGCAGCCGTTATGCGTCGCAAGCGTCAATATAAACGCAAGGGAACACAATCTAAAGCCGTGATTCTCATTCCGAATCTTGATGGACTTGTCATTGTTTCTTCCGTAAAAGAGCCACCGATCTGGCAGCGAATGCTGGACAAATTCCTCGTTATCGCCGAAGCATCGGGGATTCAGCCACTTGTCTGTTTTAATAAAATTGATATGCTTGAAAACCGTTCAGAAGTAGACGCGATGGTCACACTTTACGAAAAAATCGGTTATCCAGCCATCGCCACGAGTGCAACAACCGGTGAAGGAATCGAGAATTTGAAAGCGTGGATGAAAGGGAGGACTTCTGCAGTCTCTGGGTTGTCAGGCGTTGGAAAATCCTCGCTCTTGAATGCTATCCAGCCCGGTTTGAAATTGAGAACGAACGCGGTGAATCCGAAACGCGGCGGAAGGCACACAACCGCTGCAACCCAACTTTACAAATTGGATTTCGGTGGTTTTATCGCCGATACGCCGGGGCTTCGCGAGTTGCACTTTTACGACATTGAGCCTCGCTTAATGGACCGCTATTTTCCAGAGATGAATTCGCTCCGAAAGCACTGTACAAGAGGTTCCTGCACACATACTTACGAGGAAGGTTGCGCGGTGGAGATGGCGTTGAAAAAAGGCGACATTTCGGAGTTTCGGTATCAGAGTTATTATGAATTTCAAAAATTGAACGATTAGTCAGTTAAAATCATGGTGTTGTTGGCAAACCCTGGAACTGGAGTTCCTTTCGATAGCCTGACGTGATTCAATTTATAAACCACCTCATTATGGAGTGAAATTTGTGAATACAAAACTCTGCATTATGACCGCTTACGCCGATGAAACCTTGGCACTTCTCAATGTCCTAGGTCGAGATGTGGATGGTTCAGTTGATTGGAACAGCAGACTGCAGTTTGAAGGGGTTAATGGAGACACAAAATGGGTCGTCATGCAGTCGGGCATGGGCAAAGTACGTGCGGCATCAATGTGCCAAATGATAATAGACACATATCGGGTGGATACCTTCTTTGAGTTCGGATTTGCCGGTGGTTTGGTCGATACCTTGAATATTGGAGACATTGTAGTGATTACCGGTGTTTTTGAACATGACGTGCCAAATAGACCTGAAATTCGGCGCGAACAAGAGGCATGGCGGGAACGGTTGTTTCAGATTTCTACATCGTCAATAAGCAAATTTGCAACGACGCTATCAACCAACCCCAATGTTACGATTACAAAAGCTTCTGTAATTTGCGGTGATATGGACATATATAATCGTGAGGTGCGGGACAAGATTGCCAAAGAGAGCGGAGCCGTCGCAGTCAATTGGGAGTCCTCGGCAATTGTGGATGTCTGTGCGATTAATAACATCAAGTATGTCGGCATCCGCATCAGATCTGATCTG
>JAPPDN010000687.1 GCA_028824575.1 Candidatus Poribacteria bacterium
GTTACGATAAACCCCTCAATAACGAGTTCAGTTTCTATGGGTTGTTCCGCAGAATTGTCTGGGAGTGGGAAGCCTTCCGGCAATGGGAGACCTTCTGGGAATGGAAAACCTTCTGGAATTTCTCCATCATCCCCTTCACCTTCTTCGTCATTCTCTGGCAGCGGTAAATCTTCTGGTAATGGAAATCCACCGCCAAAAACCGATGGTGTAAGGGTTATTGTAATTAACCCCGCATCCATCTGATCTTCTTCCTTCTGACGGATGAGTTCGTCGAGGCTCCTTGGCAATGGTTTTTCATCGTCTTCTTCTTCGGTGCCCAAGATATCATCGAAAATATCGCCGAAGAGTTGTGTAAATTCAGTATCGTCAGTCGATTCATCGGCGGCGGAAACCGTGAGGTTTGCTTCACCCATCGGGAAGCCGTCAGGGATGTCAAGTATAACATCTCTTTGAATTATCCGCTTAGCACCGGCAGTGCTCCAGTGCGGAAGTAGCACAACCGAAACCGTAAGGCTTTCGCCAGGCATCACTTCAGCAGGCACAATAATTTCGTCAATTTCGGCTATGGCAATTTGCGGTTTGTCCACGATAGCAATCGACACCGCTTTCAAGGTTGCTTTGCCCGCGCTGTTTGTAAGTGTATTAGTGAACGCATTAATAATTGAACCCGTCTTTATGAACACATCGAGAAACGGATTTGAAGAGGCGGTCCGAAACTTTTCTGTATACACAGTTTCGGTTTCTTGAAAGTGAAGCGTCACAGTTCCTTCAACGGTTGCAGCATTCCGCTCCATCCGAATAGCGTCCATTGTTACTGCGGCAACGTACGAAACCGCCCACTCTTGTCCGTAAGCGACAACGTGATGTTTCTCTATGGGCGTGTTGTTAACCGGATGATAGGCGACCTTCACAGGAATCATTGCCGGTCCTGGCCCGAGTTCCCCTACAATCGCAGGATGTAGGTCTTTAGTTATTGTCCCGATCGGATTTCCATACGCTGAGACAGATTTCGTTGGTGCCGCCAAGCTGGACCTGATTCCATGGGTTACAGCTCTGTATACCGGTAATGCAGACTTCCCATCTGCAAAGAATGGGTGACCGAAGGCTATAAATTTATCGTCATAAACCTGTGTCACCGTCCCATAACCAATGAGGCTCGTAACATCTCCTGTAACGACGGCGGCACCAATCATATCCCCCGCAAAGAGTTTTGTTGTAGCCCCTGCAGGCGGTGCTGCAGGCGCGCCGCCGATATCACCGAGCAATTCAACAAAATCGAATTTTGAGCCAGAGAGATGCGAAGAAAGTTCTTGAATTCTGTGGGGCTGAACCCCTGTAAGCATCACAGGTGTTTTGACAGGTGTGTACAATGCATTCATCGCCAAGGCAGGGGCTCCAGGTACCCCTTCTGCCTCCAAAAACTCACCAAACGTTGGATGGTTTATGGCTATCTCCATATAATCAATCGGTGTGACCAAGAACCGATACGGCGGTTTACTATACCAGTATGCGAAAGCAAGCGCACCCATGACGCGGCCCGGGGGGCCTACCGGACTGCCTGACATTCCCCGGGCAACCTCTGCGGATTCATCAATCAGTTCACATTCGTAGACGGGTGATCCAAAAGGCCCGTTTTGGACTGACCGAAATCGAGCCTGAAGACTGACTTTGCCAGTGCCTTCAAGCACGGTAATGATTTCCAGGGGTGTTTTGCTTGTTAGTTTCCCAGCTTCATCCGCATACATATTTTCCAATACAACATTCCCGACAAAGCGTGGGGCGTTAAGAACGGATGTTGTATCGTTTGTTATAGGATTTTCAGATTGTGTTTGCTCTTTATCAAGAGAACAGCCAAGTTGGTATAGCATCGCAATAGCGATGCTGAGAAAAACGAAAAGATGTTTCACTTTGATTCCTCCAAAGATAAAAGTTTTGTTATCGTACATGCTAAATTGACACCTATTGATGAAATTCGCCAGCCAGCCATCTTCGGAACACTTGAACGTCCGTAAAATCTTTGAGAATATATCCGATTAACACGGGGTCCTTGAGCGCGAGCCAAATGAGTGCATCATGCTCGCCGTGTTTATCAAAGAGTTCTGCAGCCAGCGCAGCATCCGCCTGCTCAATTTTTTGGATGTAAAGGTCGATTTCCACGCTAAAGAAAATGAGATCTAACCCATTCAAAACATTATGCTCGTCGTCTACAAAATGCTTAAAGGCTATATTCATTCCCGGACCGTCGATCAATTTCTTCAATTCGTCTCGAAAAGTATCAGGATCTTCGCCATGGTATCCACGCGTCAGCACATGTCTGTAGTGTACAGCGAAAAGATGTGCATTCGAGGCATCTTCTTCGACAGGCTTCTCAAGCGTCTGCTTCAAAAATGGCATGTACCGTGATGGATGAGCCGATGCGATTTCCCAGAACGCATCATAAGTCTGATATTGA
>JAPPDN010000518.1 GCA_028824575.1 Candidatus Poribacteria bacterium
GGCAATGTGGGTTGCTATCGTGGTGTGTCAATTTATTTTCGTGCTTTACTATAATCTTCATACCCCCCCCAGCGAAGAAGAATTTATGTATCTGTTTTCAATGCGGTTTGTGGGTTTTCACGTCTGCCCATGTTGTGGTCAGTAAGTGCGGTTGTGGTGAAACCGGCAGCGTATACGCCGGATCAAACCAATCACCCCCAGCATTCGTTTCACGAAAAGGGCCAGCAATATGTGTCAATTGCGTCCGAACACCGCTGTTCACATCAATCTTGAAGAGTTGGCGATGTCCGTTAATCGTCCGTGTATAAAGCACTTCGGATCCATCCGGCGATAACGCAGAAGCACCGGCCCGGAGACCTTCTTCCTCAATCAGTTGCCGGAGACCGGTGCCATCGCGATTGACCATGAAGACCGTGAATTTATCTCTCCATGCCTCGTGCAGAGCCCGTGCCTCGTCCAGACCCTTTCCGTCGATGACCGGTAACAGATGCCTGTTCCCAGAAATCGCAAGCCTATCTCCCACAGCAGACCAGCACGGACCCGATTGCCATTGTAGTGCTTTATCGGGGAGCGGTTGTTCCAATTTTTGTGTCCGGACATCCATAAATGTCAGTCGAGACCCGAATTGATGAGATATAGAATAAGCGATTTCGGTACCGTCAGGAGACCACTCAGCGGAACTCCCATACGGGAGTTCTTCGGCATCTTCTTCGCCAAACGTCCCAAGATAGAGACCGAACTCCCAACGATCCCAGTCCACGTAACTGTAAACAAACTGTTTGCCATCGGGAGACCATGCCGGACTCCTTCTTTGGCCCTTTGCTTTTCTCTTGAAGACACGGCGGACAGTCGACCCATCAGGGGCCATCACATACAAGTCTCGCACACCCGTGCCTTGTCGATCTGAGACGAAGAGGATCTTATCACCCTTCGGAGACCACACAGCAGTCATATCCTCGGCGCGGTGCTGTGTCAGGTTCACCTGTTCAGAACCGTCTGGGTTCATCATGTAGATCTCTCGATTGCCATCCCGACTGGACGTAAATAGGATTTTAGGGGTCGTCGGTGCTTTCGCAAAAAGCGAAGAAGCACTGACATTCAGCACAAACACAATCAATATGACAAAAACTAACGACTGTATCATTTTCATAGGAGTTTCCTCTATTGTTTTTTAACATCTCCCCAGATCGTCGTTAGCAACTCCGGTTGCGGTGAAACGGGCAACGCATACGCCGGGTCAAACCAATCACCGCCAAGATTTCTTCCCGCAACATGTGTCAACTGTGTCTGAATGCCACTAATCACATTGATTTTGAAGATTTGGAAGTGCCCATTAGTTTCTTGTGTATAAAGAACATCATCTCCATTCGGTGATGATGCCGGATATTGTGCGTAGGAACCGGCTTCATCGACGAGTTGTTGGAGATCGGTGCCATCGCTATTCACAATGTAAATGGTCTCCTTATTTCTCCATACAGGCGGGAAACGGTCTTTCAACGGATCGAAATCTGGCGGTAACGGATGCTTATTCCAAGAAAAGACGAGTTTGTCGCTCGTCGCTAACCAAGACGGAAAGTTTTGCCAATCCATTGCTTCCTTGGGAAGTAGGCGTGTCAGTTTCTGTGTGCGGACATCAACAAACATAACCCGGCGGGCATGTCCAATAGGGACATAAGTAATATAAACTATTTCCGTACCGTCAGGCGACCATGCCGGATAAAAGCCTCTCGTAATAAGTTGCTCTTTCTGGTCACCTAAGGTCGCAGTGTAAATAAAAGACGGACTGCCCAACCCTTCGGCGTATGTATAAGCAATCTGTTTACCATCGGGCGACCACGCCGGTTCGTCTCTATAAGCGTCCTTTTTGAAGACGCGTCGGACATTGTCTCCATCTGGATCCATCAAATATAAATCTCGGATGCCATCACGGTCAGAAACAAAAAGAATCTGCTCACCTGTAGGTGCCCAGACGGCATCAACATCCGCGTCTCGATGTTCTGTTAGGTTCACCTGTTCAGAACCGTCTGGGTTCATCATGTAAATCTCCCGATTGCCATCCCGTGAGGATGTAAACAAGATTTTAGGGGTCGCCGGTGCTTTGGCAAAGAGCGGAGAAGCACAAACATTTAGCACTAACAGAATCAATATGACAAAAATTAACAACTGTATCCTTTTCATAGCAGTTCCTTTTATTGTTTTTTCACATCTCCCCACGTAATCGTGAGCAAATGTGGCTGCGGTGAAACGGGCAACGCATACGCCGGATCAAACCAATCCCCACCAAAATTTCGTGAAATGTGCGTCAGCTGCGTCCGAACACCGCTGTTTATATCAAGCTTGAAGATCTGATTCTCAACATTAGTTTGCTGTGTATAAAGAACTTGTTCACCATTTGGCGATATCGCAGGTACCCCAGCCTCTTTACCGGCTTCATCAACGAGTTGTTGGAGAC
>JAPPDN010000804.1 GCA_028824575.1 Candidatus Poribacteria bacterium
GAGCGCTACCTTCACACGGTAGAAGTCACTGGTTCAAATCCAGTACGCCCCATCGTTTGCCGAACCGAGGAGACGGAGATGGAAAGCTGGGAGACCCCACATTTCGTAGCGGCAGGGGTGAAAGCAATTGACTGCGACATTCATAACGAAGTCCCATCCTTGCAGGTGCTTTACCCATACATGTCTGATTTCTGGTGCGACTATTGTCAGAACTCTGGTTTTAGGGGGCCTGATGCCAACGATTATCCACGCGGTGCACCACTAACGACACATCCGGATGCGCTTTCCCCTTGGGACATTGACCTCTCACATATCCGTCAGCAGTTACTTGACGGTTGGAATCTTGAATACGGTATTCTTAATTGTGCCTACCGGGTGCAAAGCATTCATAACCCCGACCTCGCCGCGGCGATCGCACACGCAGTAAATGATTGGCAGATAGAACATTGGCTCGATCCAGAGCCTCGACTTCGCGCTTCGCTTGTAATCCCAAGCCAGATTCCAGAACTCGCCGCAAAGGAAATCGAACGCGTCGGTGAGCATCCAGGGTTTGTTCAGGTGATACTACCTGTCCGTTCTCGGACACCCTATGGGAACCGGCTCTACCATCCGATTTATGAAGCGGCAGTCCGGCATAATCTCGCTATCGGTATTCAGTACGGCGGTGCACCCGGTACCCAACCTTCACCGACAGGCTGGCCATCAACCTTTTTAGAGGAATATGCTGGAATGACGCAGGTTTTCCAAGCACAGGTGATTAGCCTCGTTGCGGAAGGGATTTTCGACCAGTTCCCAGAACTACGTGTTGTCCTCATTGAGAGCGGTTTTACATGGCTACCGGCAATGATGTGGCGGATTGATAAAGAGTGGCGCGGACTCCGAAACAATACACCGTGGGTCAAACGTCCGCCGTCGGAATACATGCGAAAGCATATCCGGTTTACGCTACAACCTGTCGATGCACCGCCGACACCGGAGCAGCTGCTTCAGATCATCGGTCAATTGGAATCCGATGAAATGCTAATGTTTTCAACGGATTACCCACATTGGCAGTTCAACACACCCAACGAGGCACTGCCCTCCGAATTGCCCGGCTCACTCACACGTAAGATTTTGCACGAGAACGCAAGTAATTTTTATCAACTGTTTTAATAGTTGTCAGTTGTCAGTACGATTTTTTCTCCGAAAAAATCTTTCGGTTGTCAGAAAGAGAAAACCTTAGAACTCTCAAAAACCTCTTGTAACTGATAACTGATAACTGATAACTGACAACTGACAACTGATAACTGATAACTATTAACTTATGGAGATAAACGCGATGGAAAACACAACAACGAAACGTTTGAAATATCCAGTGATTGATTGCGATATCCACAACTCTGTGCCGCCGGGCGGATTGTCTCCGTATCTATCCCAGCGGTGGCAGGATCACCACAAAACCTTCGGTCTCCGCGGTCAAATCGGCGGATACTATCCGCGCGCACTGCTGAACGCTGCACGCCACGATGCATGGCCTCCATCAGGACTCTCACCCGGTGCAGATTTAGGGTTTATGCAGGAGCAATTGTTGGATGCATGGGATATTGAATACGGTGTGCTTAACCCGCTAATCCCTGTTGGTGAACAGCTGAATCTTGCGTATAGTGATGCGCTCGCAAGCGCGGTCAACGATTGGCAAGTTGCCGATTGGGTTGAACCTGAACCCCGTTTACGCGCCTCTGTCGTCGTTCCTTATGAGAACGGGGACCTTTCAGCTGCGGAAATCCACCGGTGCGGCCCGAATCCAGCGTTTGTTCAGATCTTGCTCCTCGCCCGGACGAGGGAACCGCTTGGCAACCGAAAATACTGGAAAATCTATGAGGCGGCCGTTGAATACGATCTCCCTATCGGTATCCACTTCGGCGGCAATCAGGGTCCCATTACAGGTGCCGGGTGGCCCTCCTATTACATAGAGGACCACGGGGGTATGCCGCAAGCCTTCCACACGCAAGTTATCAGTTATGTCTGTGAAGGCGTATTTGATCATTTTCCGACGCTTAAAGTTGTGCTAATTGAGGGTGGATTTGCGTGGCTACCACCGCTTATCTGGCGACTCGACGCAACATGGGAGAAACTCCGCGTCGAAATTCCGGATCTCAAACGCAAGCCCTCGGAATACATCCGCGACCATTTCTGGCTCAGCACACAGCCGATGGAAGAACCACCGAAACGCGAGTATTTTGAGCAGATGCTTGAACAGATGGACATGAACGACAAACTTATGTTCGCCACGGATTATCCGCATTGGGATTTCGATTCTCCTGACCGTGCGCTGCCCAATTTTCTGAAACCGGAGTTACGCCAGAAAATTCTATCAGAAAACGCCCGCAACCTTTACGCCTTCGATAAGCTGTGATTTAGATGATAAACACATTGACGCTCACTAACAAATTGATATATGCTTTTATATGCG
>JAPPDN010000904.1 GCA_028824575.1 Candidatus Poribacteria bacterium
CCTGACTTAATCATCATAGCAGCACGCGTTTCTGTTGTAGGCATTAACCGTTTACCCTCTTTACTCTTTACAGGAACGAAATTCATCGTAAACTCCCTTGCGGGCTATATGTTTCCCCATTGAGATCACAATACAGAGAGAAATCAGACTTGAGGAGCATCCGAAACATCTTGTTGTGTGCCACCACAAGCATTGCGATATATTACTCTATTCAGCGTCTCACGTTGTTAGGGTCCCAGCTGGCTGCCGATATTCTAACAATCTCCAGCCTTTAGGCTGAAGTCACTGAAGTTCTGTGAACACATAATCGATGTCTTCAACTCGGGCGTGGCAGCCCCAACACACACCGTCTTTGGCGATGACGCTGAACTCAGCATCCGGGGCGTTTCGGACATATTCGATGAACTCCCAATCGTTGTGATCAGGGTCTACACCGGCTTTCTTCCGCATAATCGCGATGAGTCCGACGTAGTCCTTACCAGGACGGTTTGCTTCCTTTACAACGATACTGCCATCCGGATAGGGGAACTGCTGTTCGCCGTTTGGTGCGATGTCTTCCCGTGTTTTGTTGACATAAACGTTTTTGGTACCGTTGTGTGGGTCCCCGCCAGGTACGGGAGGGATAGGTTCAGCGTTTAATTTGAGCCACTGTGTATAGCCTGCCACATCATCAGGTAAGCCGGGAAGTGCGACTACTGGTTCTTCAGGTTGGACAGGTTCTTCTGTAGTCTCAGTTTTTTCTTCTTGCTGTTCAATGAGTTCTTCCAACTGTTTTTCGGCACACGCACTGAGAAGTAGACAACTTATCAGTATTATTGCGAGGCAAGATAGCAGGTTTCGTGTTTGCGTTTTCATTAGAATACCCTCGATTTTTTGTATATGATTTGTTATATTGCGTTGGCGAGGTTTGCCCAAGCCAATTTCTATAAGGATATGTTTTTAATACTCCACAATGTAATACAAGGACAAATCGTCCTTTACCGGAATTTAGTATAAGACAAAATAGCAAATATTTCAAGGAAATTTGTGTGTACGCCCAGAACTATTCAGTTTTCCTCAATTTCGATTGTCCGCTGGTAGGCTCTTCACTGGGAAGCGACCTTCTGGTCATAACTCTTTCTTTAAAATCAGCAGGAAATAAAAATTGAATGGTTCTATATGTGTCCTATCTTTTTATACTAAGGAACGGTATTGTGGATATTTCGTTGACAATTGATTACTAATTTTCGTTTGCCTTTCTGGTTGTTGTTACAGTATTATATGGATGTGGAAAATTCAGATACCACTGCTACTGAAGCCACAAATACAACAGAAGAAAAAAGGAGAGATAATGCTCAGAAATTTATTTAAAGGTAGTGATGAAAGCCGCGAAGAATCCGACGCTGGAGGTAAGCAAGAGAACTGGTTTAATCGGCTCAAGTCCGGTTTAGCGAAAACTCGGAGCCAGTTGATGTCGCAGTTATCAGGACTCCTGCGGATGGGTAGAAAGATCGACGAGGACCTGATGGAGGAAATCGAGGAGATTTTGATCCAAGCAGATGTCGGTGTTGATACGACGTTGATGCTAATGGATAACGTGAGGGAGAGAGTGAAAGCGGAGGGATTAAGTGATTCTTCGGAGTTGGAATCGGTCATAAAATCGGAAATTCTGAATCTGCTTGGCGAAGATATACCGCTGGACGTTAAAGATGAAAGACCATATACAATTTTGGTGCTTGGTGTGAATGGTGCCGGAAAAACGACGACTATCGGTAAACTTGCGAGTCGTTTTATCACAGATGGGCGGCGCGTGCTTGTCGCCGCGGGGGATACATTTCGCGCTGCAGCGGAAGATCAGCTCGCCATCTGGTGTGAGCGCGCGGGGGCCGAACTGATTCGCGGTGGAGAGAATGCCGAACCCGCTGCTGTCGTCTTTGATGCAATTCACGCAGCGAAGCATCGCAATGCAGATGTACTAATTGTGGATACTGCCGGGCGGCTGCATACCAAAAAGCCACTGATGGATGAGTTAGCGAAAATCGGACGTGTGGTGGGACGAGCGCATGCTGGCGCACCACATGAAGTACTCCTCGTCGTTGATGGGACAGTGGGTCAGAATGCTTTGATGCAAGCGAAGATTTTCAACGAGGCGGTACCGATTACCGGGGTCGCTGTTACGAAACTTGATGGGACAGCGAAAGGCGGTATTGTCATTGGGGTGAATGCTGAGATTGGCGCGCCGGTCAAACTCATTGGGATCGGTGAGAAACTTGACGATTTGAGGGATTTCACAGGTGCAGATTTCGTTGAAGCACTCTTTGCAGCAGAAGAAACCGCGGACATATAGTTTACAGCCTTGTTCTTCTATCCAGGCACCTGCCTACATGGCGGGAGTATGCGCGCTGGAGAAGCGCGGATACAGACACTTTTTTTAGGAATCTGCTTCTTGTAGGTAAGGACGTAGATGTTT